>CAJXZP010000030.1 GCA_913062955.1 uncultured Flavobacteriales bacterium
TAAGCCATTTCAATACGGAAATTCCGGTGAAATCTAGCATGTATTAAAGGATAAGCGAAATAGTTTTACACTGAAGAGTAGAAAGAGGCGGAAACTTTAAAAGAGGGTTTCATATCCAATATCGAATAGGATACAAGTAATTTTAGTATTTCAATACGTTCTCGAATTTTGCAAATGCAAAGTTAAAACCGGAAATGCTCTTTCGATTATTCATGTGCCCGCACCCTGGTGCCCCTTCCTATGCTCAAAAAACAAACCTAAATTCGGGAATAAATGTGAGGGAGTTAAGTTTTAAACTTGGTGGCAAGGGGCATGGATTAATTAGCTACCTTAGTGTCGTCCATTACTAGAAATGGAAAGTGGATGTTTTTAGAAGGGGAGCAACCAGAAGATTCTAATAATAGAAGGAGATTAGAATAATAGGATTGTTATTTCAAATTTGGAGGATTTACCAATTAACATTTATGTATGGAGATCCATTGGTAAAGGAGTTTGAAGAAGGAAGGAAACGGATTTGTATCCGTTGGGAATTGATTACTATTTAATACCGTTAAAATGAATGCTTCTTTAAACTTGGATGAGTTTTTGGGTGAATTACAGTTAAAGCTTCCTAAAAGCAATATGGCTCAACGAAAAGTTTTAGCTAAAAAAATAGTTGCGTATGAAATAGATGTTTTAAGCTTAACAAGTTTGCTTGAAGTAGATACGATCACGGCAATGAGGTTTTCTTGGTTGTTAACCGAAATTGGAATGCTTGCTCCCGAGGTATTGAATCGGGATTTAGTTTTTCTATTTACACTGAGGTCAAAGACGCTTTTCTCGGATTTTGAGAAATCCTTTTCCATGTATTGGAAAATTTGTGGTGTGCCAATTGAAAATGAATCGAAAGCTATAGAATTGTTGTTCTCCTGGTTGATGAATAATACGGTTAATATTACTGTTAAATCTAGGTCTGTTGATGTATTATTGGGAATAACAAAAAAATATCCAGGTTTGAAAAATGAATTAAAATTAATGTTAGAAGATCAGATAGTTAAACAATCGGGAGCCTATTTGGTAAAGTTAAATAGGTCTTTAAAGGATCTTAATTGATGTTTAAATGGATTTTCCCCTCGGCTATTATGCGTTCAACTCATTCAGGTATAATTACCCTTTGATAGGGAATAGGAAATAAACACTTTTGAATCTAACCGATTTTATAATCGAATTTAAATTTATATTAACTAATACTTTTTAAAACAATCCAACATGAGTAATTCAACAGTAACCAACGTAAGTAGTTCGACCGTAACAATTAACGATCAAATTGTGAAAAAATGGGAAGATGCACGAACTAATGCAGCCGCTATTAAGACCATTGCAAATGCATCCGGTAACAAGTTTCAATTTAGCTTTGCGTCCACAACCGATAGTATCCATGTGTATTTAGGAGTTGACGCTAATGAAATTCTTAGCGTCACAGTAATTCCAACAAATGATGATACCATAATAAACACCCAATGTTTAGGAATTCATTCCATTTCAGGAAGTAAAGAAACCTTATCTTCATTTGTTCCGGGTACCGGAAACGAAAATGCAATTTCCTGGGGTGTAGCGAATACAAGAATAAATAATTGGATAGATTCAGTGAAAAGGGATGCATATATTGACGCAAGTACTGCAAGTAGTAGTGCTCCTTTAGTACTTGCATTTTATGTGGATAAAATGGATTTTGACTTTGGAGATACACATTTTGGGTATCTTGGATTAATTGAAACAACAATTGATGGAGTAACAACTTATGCCGCAGATTTAACTATATATAGTGAAGCTGAAGAGGCAAAATATTTAGAGGATTTGACTGTTTTAGTACCTCCGTTTAAAGGCGGTAGAGTTAGTGATCAAGCTAATTTCGGGTTATACAACCGAATAAATCCCTAAGCAATATCGAAACTAATATTTTAACTTCAGTAGCCCCTTTTCTTTTGATTGGGGGTTTGCTTTACGGTGCCTGGACGTTTAAAAAACAAACGGTTCAGGGTAAGATCCTTATTGGGTTTATGTTAATTAGCCTAATAATTGATCTTATTTCGAGAGGGTATGCGAGAATGAGTATTAATAATTTAATTCTTCTAAATGTATTAAGTTTTGCGGAGGTTTCTTTTTTCTCTTTCTTTTATTTTTCATTGGGAAAGAACAAGAAAGTGCCCGTGCTTTTAGGAAGTGTTGGGTTTCTATACGTGATTTTTGAATTCATTAATTTTGAGGATCAAAGTGTGGCACTATTTCAATCGTATTCTAAAGTAGTTGTCGCCTTTTTGATTGTAATAATGTCTATGAATTATATCATTACTCAGATTTCAAAGGGCAAGGAAATAGAAAATAGAATCTTGAATTTGGGAATATTATTCTTTTTTTCAATGGAGTTTATTTTGTTGCTTCCGCTGAATTACCTGATTAATTATTATTCAGAAATAGTCGGATATTTATGGTTGTTTAGAGTTTCGGTAATTATCATCTTTTATTTAATACTAATTCATTTTCTATGGAACAATGGGGAGGGGGACAGCCAGATACATTTGCAGTCTGGATAGTGTTTTCGGCAGCTTTCTTGTTGGTTTTATTAGTGTTCATCACCCTTTTAGTTCGGGCTATTTTTAAACGAATAGTTCAAGAAAGGTTAAAGGAGTCAAAAGCTAAAATGATCCATCAACAAAAATTGTTGGATACAACCATTCAGACCCAAGAAGTGGAAAGGAAAAGAATTGCTGAAGATTTGCATGATGAATTAATCGGCAAATTAATGGTGATAAAATTACGTCATGAAGCGGAATGCAATCAACAGTCTGAATTGATCTCTTTAGTGAATGAAAGTATTGAAACTGCACGAAGAATATCGCATGATTTAAGTCCTCCTTTGTTGGAGTTTACTTCATTGGCAGATTTGCTATTTGAAATGATTGATAACTGGAAGGTGAGATTTGAAATTACAACCAACTTTGACGTGCGGAAAAATGACTTGGTGAGTGATGATTTCAAAATTCAATTTTTGAGAATTACCCAGGAAACAATCACTAATATTGATAAGCATGCAAAGGCAAGTAAAATTGACTTTCATTTCAGACAGTCTCGATCTAGTGTAGCTTTAAAAATTGTGGATAATGGCGTTGGTTTTGATAAAAATGCGATAAAAATGGGCTTGGGCTTAAAAAGTATTGAGACTAGAGTCCAGTTTTTAAAGGGTAGTTATCATTTGGATTCAAAGAAAGATATTGGGACTTCGGTTCTGTATTTTTTTAATAAATTTTAAATATTAAAGTGATGGGGAAGATAAACTTAGCGATAGTAGATGATGAGGCATTAATTGTTTCCTTATTGGGTAGCTTTTTTAGTGAACAATCTGAAATCAATGTTTGCCTAACCGCTGAAAGCGGGGAGGCATTTATTGAGCGATTAAAATCTGCAAAAGTGCGACCCGATGTTGTTCTTTTGGATTTGAAGATGAAAGGGATGAGTGGTATTGATGTATTGGAAATTCTGCGAAAAGACTTTCCAGATATCCATGCGGTTATAATGTCTTCTCATTACAAGCAGTCCTTTACCGGATTTATGTTAAAAACAGGAGTTGCCGCTTTTATTCCGAAAGGGATTGTTTCGGATCAATTGGTTGGTATAGTCAAGGAAGTACATAACAACGGTTTTTTCTTAATGCCAGATCAGCTTAGTATTTTAAGAAATCAAGTTTCCTCTAGAGCTCCCGAACCTATTTTGAATGATAACAATGTTTTGTCGGAACGAGAGCTGGAAATCTTAAAGCTCATTTGTTTGCAAAAAACCGCAAAGGAAATTGGTGAAGTCTTGTTTATTGCGCAAAGAACAGTGGAAGGGCATAAGAATAATTTGTTTATTAAAACGGAAACGAAGAATATTGCGGGACTAGTAATTTATGCGATTCAAAATAAAATTATTGAAGCGGATGAAATTATACTTCACTAATTATGTTAAATAGTAATCTAAATGGCGTTTGTTTTCAAACGCCATTTTTTTTGCGTGTAATTACCCGATTTTTCAGTTAGCGTATTTATACGGTTTTCGAGACCTTTTGTTTTTTTCAACTTTACAGTTCAAAAAAAACAGGGTGAAGTGGAAGTGGAGTTAATGAAAAATAGCCAGTATTGTGAATCAAAAAAATTGGGCTTTGGCTTTGATGTTTCCAAATTGCAACGGGATATTGAGAAATTGAATTTTCAGAATTTCGAATATTACAATGTAATTCCCCTAAGGTCTCCTGCCCATTTGGTGGATGAATCCCTCCCATTTCCAGAATCAGTTACTGATTTTGCGGATGGTACTTGGACCGATTGGATGGATACGCCAGCCTTAAGTCAATCCCCATATTTGATGGAGGTAATAAATTATTTTAGGCAGTTTACCACCGTGAATTTAGTCCGTTTGTTACGATTGGCTCCGGGAGCAATTGTTCAGGAACATAAAGATCCTACTTTGGGTTTAGAACAAGAAAAATCGATGATTCGACTGACCATTCCAATTCAGGGAACGGAAGGGGTACATTTTTGGTTAAATGATAAAATTGTTCCTATGGCTTTGGGTGAATGTTGGTATTTACGTTTGTCAGATCCGCATAGGGTAGCAAATAGAAGTGATAAGGAAAGAATTAATTTGACGATTGATATAATACCCAATGATTGGGTGTTCCAACAAATGGTAGAATGAAAACATATTAATACTTACCCTTGCTTTGGTTCTATGGGTCCAGGTGTGTGATGCTCCTTAACAAAATAATTGATTGTGTGTGTGAAAAATTGTTTTGAGATAAACCTTTAGAGGCTAAAGTATTCCTCTAGGAGACGCCAAGATTATTCTTGGCGTTTTTTTTGTCATTTAATGTACGGTTATACGTGGAAATGAATGTGCATTTTATTCTGGATTGGAATATATTAGGGTTGGGTCATTTTCTTGTTGTAAACGAAGGAGACACTCAAAAACTACGGTGTTGGAGAAACGGGATGGGTTACATGTGAGATCCTAAAAGTGAATCAAAGTATTGTAATCCTTGGTTGAAGTGGTGTTTATTCCCTAAGTTTATTTAATAGAGTAGGAATTATTATTCAACAAAAACCTAGTCCGATTCAATTTTCTTTTTTTTTTCCTAAAGAAATTGGAAGTAACATTTGGTTTTTTAGAATGAAATTACTTCCGAAGTATGGTGTACGAAATTTTCTATTTGACATTAATTGACTCGTATATTAGGAGGTAATGATCCGAAGTAAAATTATATATAATTACTTAGGGATCATGATCCAAATTCCTTCCATATTACTTTCTATCGACTCTCGTTTCATTTTCTGGGTTCTAAATTTCCCATCGATGTACATGTGTGCCTGGTCCTTGTAATGAGCGTTCATAAAGTTACCGGAAGCACCGGTCGGATTGATGCTAATAGAGTTTTCTAGATCGTCAAAATCCATTAAAATGCGCATAGCAGGTCCCGACCTAGAAATGTAAATACCAGAAGCATTTAGAGTAAAAGCCATTTTATTAATCACCTCTTCTCCTCCGGATGCAGGGTAAGGACCGACATTGAAAATTTTATTTAAGGGCGCTGTTTGACCTACTGGATGAGGGTGTTCAATAAAATGAACTTTTTCCCAAAACCACTGATTTGGATCGGTTCCTAATTGTTGACTTAATTCTTGGATCGATAAAGTAAATGCTTCCGCTATTATCTCTTCTCGACTTTCCTGATGAACCGTGTTAATATTATCCCACCAAACGGAAGTATCATTACGTAAAAAATCAGGAATTGCATGAAGATACATGGAGTTTGTTAAAAGTAAATCAAATCTTCGTTGACTAATTTCATCTACCATAGCTTTACTTAAAATATGGTATAAAATTTTGTAATAAATTGCCGGGGCTGTACTGGTTAAATGATGATCTCCTTCCCATTTAGAAAGAATACTTGCTGCTTTCTGTTCCATATTAGTAGTTGGATTTACTAGTCTAAGTATCATCTTACCATTCTCAGGATAGAATGGGGAAACATCATCCATAATGAGTTTTTTCATCGATTCAATATCCCAATCGTCTTTTTTAGAAATGGCTTCATTTATGGCTTTATATCGTGCGCCAGCGTAATAATATCCGGGATGAATAATTCCGTTAATACTATCCGGTTGATTATTTGCCGAAATTACATATCCTATTTCTGGATTAATGTTTCTAGGATTATCCTTGAAGTCGTAAAATCCCAGAGGTTCATCTTTTCCCATTGCGCCATCTAAAAGTAATTTGGGTTGCACATGTTTTGGTCGTTTAATAAGCAAAGAAGAACCATACCAACCAATGTTACCTTCCACATCTCCATACATTATATTTAAGCCGGGCGAATCAATATCCCTAGCTGCTTTTTCAAAATCATCAAAGCTACTGGATGTACTTAATTTTGCAATTGCGTAGAGTTTTCTATCGGTAACCTTATTGGCGGTAAACCATAAAGATATAGGTTGGTCAAACTCGGATTGCAAAGTGGCTAGATTACTTATGATAGGGCCATGAGGGGTTTCTGTAACGGTAAATCTCTCTTCTCTTCCCCCCTTTATTTTTAGGGTTTCTTCTCTGTAGGTCAATGGGGTCCATTCGTTATTATATAATACTTTTCCCTCTTTTAGGGTTTCTTTATAAAGGTCGGCTGCATCATTTGGGAAAATTGTAAGTCCCCAAGAGTGATGGTCATTATGTGCGACTAAAGGGTAGGGGATTCCCGCTAAAAAGTTTCCATATAACTTTAAGTCTGGGGTTTCAATATGAGCCTCGTACCATACCGAAGGTTGTGAAAATCCAATATGGGTGTCATTGGCAAAAAGGACTTTACCCGATTTGGATTTCTTACCTGAAATTACCCAAGAATTAGAACCATAAAATATCGGAACAGGTAGGTGCTTTAAGGCATCATTTATTTGATAAGAAAGTTCTGTGGGGTCAAAGTTAGTAGTGTCTTTATTGTGACTTGGAATGGTAAAGTCTTGGTTTCGCATGTCTATAGATAGATCTGCAATATATTGGGAACCTACATGCTGATTAATCCAACTTAAAATGGGTTCGTTTTTTAATTCCATAGAGAAGCCAAATCCCATATATCCTAATATGCGATAAATATCGGCAACCGAAAATTCTGATTTTTGAATGCCAATTAATTGAAATTCAAGAGGTGTTTTCCCTTCTTTTACATATTGATTTACCCCTTCAAGAAAGGCATGAACGTTTTCTTTAACTTCTTTGGGAGCCTCATTTTCAAAGGCTTTAGCAGCCCTTATTGCATTCTCGTTTAGCCCCACCGTTCGGATGAATTTATCGGTGTTTATTAAACTATCTCCCAAAATTTCGCTGAGGCGACCGCCACCAACTCTTCGTAATAATTCCATTTGAAATAAACGGTCGCTGGCTTGAACATACCCTAATAATCTAAAAGCATCCGAGTTACTCGATGCGTAAATATGAGGGATCCCGTAGCTATCATAAATCACTTCTGATGTTTCTTTTAGCCCTTTAATTTCAATCGTTTGAGAATAATCTTTTACAGTAGATTTTAGGTAAAGAAACAGAGATGCAAAACCAATAAATAAGAGGGTGATTAATCCTAAGAATATTTTTTTCATGGGCGAAATTGAAAATGGTTAAAAGAGAACCATCTGGTTATTGATTTAATTACCTTCAAAAATAACCTCTTTTTCAAAATAAGAAAGGCTTTGGTTCTTAGATATTTAAACCCACCAAATAAGGGTTGAATACTTTGTTAATAATTGTAGCAAAATCCACTTTAAAATTGAGGCTCAATTCCATATTTTTAGCACAATTTTGAATGTTGATGGCAGAAGAAACAAACTACACCGAAGATAATATCAAATCCCTTGATTGGAAGCAACATATACGTTTGCGTCCAGGGATGTATATTGGTAAATTGGGCGATGGAAAAAGTTACGATGATGGTATCTATATTCTCCTAAAAGAAATTTTAGACAACTCTATTGACGAGTTTGTGATGGGGAATGGGCGGACTATTGAAGTAAGTATCAAAGATGGCCTGGTAAAAGTGAGGGATTACGGTCGAGGAATTCCCCTGGGAAAAGTGGTCGCTTGTGTTTCACAAATGAATACTGGAGGTAAGTACGATAGTGCTGCTTTTAAGAAATCTGTGGGACTGAATGGGGTGGGTACTAAAGCTGTAAATGCGCTTTCCGATTTTTTCTTAGTAGAGTCCTTTCGGGATGGGAAAACTAAAAAAGCGGAGTTTTCCGTTGGAGAGATTCAAGAGGATGCTGAGATTATGGAATCCACTGCCCGTAAAGGAACTAAATTTTCATTTAAACCAGATCCCAAAATATTCCCTAATTATCATTACAGATCCGAACATGTTGAAAGTTTAATTTGGAATTATGCCTACCTCAATAGAGGGTTAACCGTTTTATTCAACGGAGATAAAATCCGATCTGAAAATGGGCTAAAAGACTTATTAACCAATAAGCTATCTGCAAAATCATTGTATCCCATTATTCACTTGGAAGGGGACGATATTGAGGTAGCAATAACCCATACGGACAGTTATGGAGAGGAATATTACTCTTTTGTCAATGGTCAATATACCACCCAAGGGGGGACGCATCAGAGTGCATTTAGAGAAGCCTATATTAAAACCATCCGGGATCACTTTGGTAAAAATTACGAAACCGTAGATATTCGTTCAGGAATATCCGCTGCGGTTAGTGTTAAGGTATTAGAACCCGTTTTCGAATCGCAAACAAAAACGAAATTAGGCTCAAATGATGTGGGACCTGAAGGTCCGAGTATGAAGGTTTTTGTAATGGACTTCATGACCACAAGGTTGGATAATTTCTTACACAGAAACCCAGCAGCAGCACAAGAAATTCAAAAGCGAATTATCCAGTCAGAACGGGAAAGAAAGGATTTGGCAGGAATAAAAAAATTGGCCAGGGATCGTGCTAAAAAAGCAAACCTTCACAATAAAAAATTACGGGATTGTCGTATTCATTTCAATACCAAAAAGGATGCGATTGATGATACCACCTTGTTCATCACCGAGGGTGATTCTGCATCGGGTTCAATTACCAAAGCGAGGGATGTACAAACTCAAGCGGTATTTAGTTTAAAAGGAAAACCGTTAAACTGCTTTGGGTTAACTAAAAAGATTGTTTACGAAAATGAAGAGTTTAACCTGTTGCAAGCTGCTTTAAATATTGAAGATGGTTTAGAAGGTTTAAGATACAATAAAGTGGTACTCGCTACCGATGCCGATGTGGATGGGATGCACATTCGATTATTACTGATCACCTTTTTCTTACAGTTTTTCCCTGATTTGGTGAAGTCTGGACATTTATATGTTTTGGAAACACCTCTTTTTAGGGTGCGTAATAAAAAGGAAACTATTTATTGCTATTCTTCTGAAGAACGTAAACGGGCTATGATTAAGTTGAAAGGTAATCCAGAGATTACACGATTTAAAGGTTTGGGAGAGATTTCTCCAGATGAATTTAGAGCCTTTATCGGGGAAAAGATTCGTCTGCAACCTGTAATTGTGGGACATGATACGCCCATTAATGATTTATTAGAGTTTTATATGGGGAAGAATACCCCGGATAGACAAAAATTTATCATCAAGAATCTAAAAGTAGAAAAGGATATTGAAGAAGAGATCGCCAATTAATATGGGATCAATCTTCGGTTAATTAATGGTAAGACCTTTTCGAAGGGAAATATATATGAGTGTAGACGATAACGATAATATTCACGAGGAACCTGAATTTGAAAATGAAGGAGACAATAACATGGAGCATGTTATTCGTGTTTCTGGGTTGTATGAAGATTGGTTCTTAGATTATGCCTCTTACGTAATTTTAGAACGTGCCGTTCCACATATTTATGATGGATTAAAACCCGTTCAGCGTAGGATACTTCATAGTATGCGTGAACTGGAGGATGGACGTTACAATAAGGTGGCAAATGTGGTAGGTAATACCATGAAATACCATCCACACGGTGATGCATCTATCGCAGATGCGATGGTGCAATTGGGGCAAAAAGATTTGTTGATTGATACCCAGGGGAACTGGGGAAGTATTTTCACCGGAGATGGAGCAGCAGCTGCTCGTTATATTGAGGCCAGATTAACCAAGTTCGCCTTAGAAGTTATTTTTAATCCAAAAACAACCGATTGGCAACAATCGTATGATGGTCGAAATAAAGAACCTATTACACAACCTGTGAAATTTCCTTTGTTGTTAGCGCAAGGGGTGGAAGGTATTGCGGTAGGGATGGCTACAAAAATCTTACCCCATAATTTTATTGAACTTATTGAGCAATCTATTAATGCGCTATTAGGTAAAAGAGTGAAAATTTTGCCGGATTTCTTAACCGGAGGAATGGGCGATTTTTCTGCCTATAATGATGGGTTAAGAGGTGGTAAAGTGAAAGTGCGTGCGCGCATGGAAATAGTAGATGCCAAAACATTGAAAATTGTTGAAATTCCTTTCGGAACCAGTACGGGCGATCTGATGGATAGCATCGTTAAAGCCAACGACAAAGGGAAAATAAAGGTTAAAAAAATTGAAGATAATACCGCTGCCGAAGTGGAGATTTTAGTGCATTTAGCCCCAGGTACAAGTCCGGATAATATGATGGATGCCTTGTATGCATTTACGGATTGTGAGAAGTCCATTTCACCCAATGCTGCGGTAATTATGGATGACAAACCGCATTTTGTTGGCGTGTCTGAAATGGTGACTCACTCGGCTTTACGTACCAGGGATTTGCTAGAATTGGAATTGCAAATCAAATTAAGAGAGCTTCAAGAAAAATGGCATCAATCTTCTTTGGAAAAGATTTTTATAGAAAATAAAATCTATATCGAATTTGATGGGAAAACTTATGAAGAGGCTAAAAAATATACCTTAAAAGCTTTAAAACCTTTTATTAAGAATTTAATTAGGGAGGTTACAGATGAAGACCTGACCAAGTTGATGGATATTCCAATGCGTAGAATAACCAAACACGATGCCGAAAAAGCGGATTCATTTATTTCGAATTTGGAAGCAGAAATGGTTAAAGTGAAACATGATCTGGAGCACTTAACAGATTTCGCTGTCCAATACTTTAAAAACTTAAAGTCTAAATACGGAAAAGGGAGAGAGCGTAAAACGGAAATTAAGTCCTTTAATACCATTGACGCAACTAAAGTGGCTGCCGCAAATGTGAAATTGTATATTAATTACGAAGAAGGATTTGTAGGTACGGGCTTAAAAAGAAGTGAAGGTGAATTTTTAGCCAATTGTTCCGATATTGATGATGTCATTGTCATTCTTAAAACGGGGAAAATGCGTGTAGTTCGAGTTTCCGACAAAACTTTTGTAGGTAAAGGAGTGTTGCATGCAGATATCTGGAAAAAGGGTGATATCCGTACCACTTATAATTTAATATATAGAGATGGTCATATAGGTCCTTATCGCGTAAAAAGGTTTCAAGTAACCTCCATTACTAGAGATAAGGAATATGATTTGACTCGAGGGATTCCAAAATCATCGGTTACTTATTTTACAGCAAACCCAAATGGGGAAGCGGAAAAGGTTTTCGTGGTGTTAAGGAATACCGGAAAAGTGAAAAAATTGAAATTTGATTTCGATTTTGCTTCCATAGCCATTAAAGGTAGAGCCTCTGGAGGTAATATTTTGTCTAAGCATATTATTTCCAAAATTGAATTAAGAGAAAAAGGAATATCTACCCTGTCCGCTAGAAAAATCTGGTTTGACGACTCCGTGTCCCAATTTAATTCGGATGAGCGGGGGGCGCTTTTAGGCGCTTTTAAAGGAGAGGACAAAATCCTACATATTACTGCAAGTGGCCATTACCGATTAACTGATTTTGATGTATCTACAAAGGTAGATGATGATTACTTGATATTAGAAAAATGGAAGCCTGGAAAACCAATTTCAGCCATTTATTGGGACGGAGAAAAGGAGCAGTACTTTGTGAAACGATTCCTGATTGAAGACACCTCCAAAAAGGTTCTCTTTATTTCGGAGCATGAAAACTCTCATTTAGAATTGATTTCTTCCGATTGGTTGCCAATTGTGAATATTTCGTTTGATAAAAGAACGAACGACCGGGAAGATGAGGAAATTAATGTGGAGGAATTTATCGCCCTAAAAAGTTATAAGGCCTTGGGTAATAGGTTAACTAAATTTAAGGTGAAGTCCTTAGATCTCAAAGAACCATTGCCCTTTGAGGAACCTGAAGAAAATGAGGAAGAGGACCTAGATGACGATTCTCAAATTAAATTATTTGACGAATAATTGATGAAATCTCAATTTTTGTAATTAAAAAGAAAATAGAATATTATGAGTGATGTATTGGATTATTTATTTGAATTATTCAAAATACTGATTCCTGCGGTATCGGTAGTTGTAGTGGTTCAAATAATGTTGAAAAACCATTTTGACGATCAAAAGAGACGGGATGAATTGGCGGTTTCAAAAGCAAATAGACAAGATTTACGTCCATTAAAAATGCAGGCCTATGAGCGATTAATATTATTCTTAGAACGTCTTCAACCCGATAGTTTGATGATGCGAATGCAACGCCCAGGAATGTCGGCCAGAGTATTACATACCGCTATGCTAAAAAATATCCGTCAGGAGTATGAACATAATATGACGCAACAATTGTATGTATCTCCATCTGCGTGGAAATTGGTGTTGATGGCTAGGGATGAAGTGACCAAGCTGATAAATATTTCGTCTACCAATCTAGCGGCAGAGGCTACAGCGATTGATCTTGCCAATGAAATGGTGGGTGTTATTACAAAGTTGGATAGTATCCCTACAGATGTTGCTATTAGAGGTTTGAAGATCGAATTTCAGTCGAAATTCAAATAATACCTATTTTAACTATTAATAAAAAAAGGGAGTTGTGTACTCCCTTTTTTTTATGCGCTAAATTCTGAAATTACCTGAGAAAGAAAACTGAAAATTCACTATTGATCCTCTTCTCATCCAAATTGATCCCTCCAAGTAATTACTCAATTTTTAAAAAGCGTATTTATACGCTTTTATCCATCATTATAAACCTCTTTCTTTGAGTAGTTCAATTGCTTGAGTCATAAAAACTTACTTAATTGGAAAACCTCTGCAGGGTAGGGAATTATATTCTTGTAATCGTCAATCCAAAAATAACAACACAAGTACATGGTATATGATATGCCAAGTCTAAAAAAAGAAATACTAAGTTGTTGTATTGTTAGGGTTTGAAGGTTCATTGATGTTAGCCATTTGTTTATTAGGTGTTTAGATGGATGTGCTGAAAATTCCGGAAATAGAAAAGTACTCTATTTGTAAGACTTTTGATGAAAAAAAAAGATTCAAAAGAATGTGTTCGATAGGGATTCATTGATTTATTCTCATTAAATAAATCAGGGCATAAAATATTAATAATTATAATAATAAATTATGGAATTGAAAACAGTAGAAACGGAACAAAGCACTAAAACAGCCGCATTTGGAGGTAATGGTGGTAGCGCATTTGAAACATGTACAGATATAAATATGATAGGTCTCCGCACGGGCTCAAGGGTTGATCAGATTACTATCAATGGAGCATCCCATGGTGGTGGTGGTGGAAGTGATATAGGAACAATAACCCTAGGTTCGGATGACTATATTTGTGATGTTGAGATAAGATCTGGTTCAGAAGTTGATTATGTTAGGTTCTTGACAAGTGATGGCGTTAGTATTGGTGGTGGCGGCTCTGGTGGAAGTCTTACTCGACTAGAAAATATTAGAGTTACCGCAATTGGAGGGAGGTCAGGTTCTCGTGTTGACAAATTAGAAATTACGTATATACCAAATTATAAAGGCTAAAATCAAACCTGTAACACACGCAGTATAGTTAATTACCATTTTAGGCAAATTTCAAGTTATTCACTCGTATTAAACTGTGACTGGTAAAAAATGATTCGAAATGGGTAAATCACCGTACTGCCAATGTTATAATTACAAACGGATGTTGCCATAAATGGGTTGAAAATAGAATTCCAAGGGAAGTCTAGATAAAGCTATTTATGACATTAAATGAAAGGGAGTTTTTAACTCCCTTTTTTTGTGTTTAAAAATTTTCAATTCGTTTAATCAGAATGTTACAGATTGTAAATTTTTCTTTCATAAATTAAAGTATTTTAGTTTGACGTAACACATGAAATACAGTTAAATTGTTTGATGGATAATTGATGAGATATCAATAATTGTAATTAAAAGAACTGTTAGAGTATTACACACCGCCATGCTAAAAAATATCCGTCAGGAGTATGAACATAATATGACGCAACAATTGTATGTATCTCCATCTGCGTGGAAACTGGTATTGATGGCTAGGGATGAAGTGACAAAACTGATAAATATTTCGTCTACCAATCTAACGGCAGAGGCTACAGCGATTGATCTTGCCAATGAAATGGTGGGTGTTATTACAAAGTTGGATAGTATCCCTACAGATGTTGCGATTAGAGGTTTGAAGATCGAATTTCAATCGAAATTCAAATAGGAGCCCATCTTTCTGGATTTGAGATCCTTATGGATTAGGGTGGGAAAACACGGTGATTTAGGTATAGCGTCACAATTATAAGCTATTTGGTCACAAATTACGGGTTGTTTTTCGTAGCCTATTGGTTATCAGTATATTAAGCGTATTCCTGGCGTTTTGAATTTTGATTGTATCATATATTTTTGTTTGTCTAAACTATTATACGAACAAAATGAAAACACTTTCACCTAAAACCGTTTCATTTCTTTTTTTTATTCTGATTTTTATTCAGACTAATTTGGTTGCATTGCCCGCTGTACCTACCATTGTTTGTGATCCAACTACCAATGGAGGATCTATTTCAGGGAATCAAATTGGCGGAGTAGGGGGTTTTGACCCCTCCCTAATTTCAAATATTTCTTTGGCTTCTGGAGGTTCAGGTACCATTGAGTACAAATGGATGACCAGTACCATTCCCGTGGTTAATACTCTGGGCAATACCTATTGGCAAGATGTTCCTGGAGAAACTTCCGCTACATTCGATCCTGCTTTTATTACCAAGACTACCTATGTGATTCGTGTTTCAAAAAGCAATACGTGTTACAATTGGGGCGAGCAATCTAATATGATTACGCTGCAAGTTCCTTCTACTCCTGTTACCGCCTGTTTGTTATATGCAGTTCAGGATAAAAAATCAAGTGATTTTTCTCAATTATTTACCGTAGACGTTTTCAACGGTAATACCGTAACCAATTTAGGTCCTCCATTAAATGGTTGGGATATAGAAGGTTTAGAAGTAGATAAAAATACCGGTATTTTATATGGTTCCTCTGGGAATGATAACGAGCATGGATTTGATGGATATTTCTATAGTATTGATGCCGTAAATGGAAACTTAAATATTATTGGTTCTACCGGATATGATGATGTCGTGTCTTTAGCTTTTAATCCATTATCTAATGTATTGTATGCCTGGGTAGATGATTATGGATTAATTACCATTAATACAAGTACCGGAGCCGGAACCATGGTTTATTCCTCTCCTCTAGATTTTGATGGGATGGCATGGAGTAATGATGGGGCAATATTATATGTTGCCACAGATGATATGGAATTATCCACTTTTGATCCTGTTACTGGAACAATTACCCTACTTACAAATACTCTCCCGGGACCGGTAGAATCTTTGGAAATGAGACCTGACGGAAATTTGATGTTTGGAACGCATTTGGCGAGTACCACCATTTATACCATCAACCCCCAAACATTAGTGATCAATTCTTCAAATAATATCCTTACACCTTTCGATGATATTGAGTCTATTGTTTGGCCTGATTGGTGTTCATTGTCTATTAGTATTGATGTTCAAAAAACGGATGTTAGTTGCTTTAATGCCAATGATGGTGCGATTCAACTTTCAGGAATGGGAGGAGTTAGTCCTTATTCTTACACATGGAGTAATGGTTTGTCCACAAACTCTGATTCCCATTTAATTGCAGGAAGTTACTCCGTTACGGTGACAGATGCCAATGGAGTTTCTCAAACTACCATCGTTAACATAGGCCAGCCTACGGCACTTTTAAATGCCTCAATTCAAACTACCCAAGTTACATGTGCGGGTGGATTAACGGATGGAGGTATGACGACATTGGTTACTGGGGGAACAGCTCCTTATACCTATTCTTGGTCAAATTCTGGAAACACTTCCTTTTTATCGGCTCTTATTCCTGGTAATTACTCGGTGACTATTACCGATGCGAACGGTTGTTCAACGGTTGCCAATTCCGGTATTCCTTCCATTTGTTGTAATATTACTAATGCAGGTATCATTTCTGGAACTCAATCTAATTGTGGCCCTTTTGATCCAGGTGCCATTTCGAATGCCCTTTTTGCCGTGGGTGGTGTAGGTAATTTGGAATATGTTTGGTTACAAAGTTTAGTGAATGTTCCTAACCTTCAAGGAAATCCTCATTGGTCCATGATTCCAGGATCCAACAGCCCCAGTTATGATCCAGGAACTCTGACCCAGACTACGTATTTTATCAGATGTGCGAGAACATCTACCTGTAATTTCTTTGCCGGAGA
The DNA here is from genome assembly GCA_913062955.1 of uncultured Flavobacteriales bacterium. GTDB lineage: Bacteria > Bacteroidota > Bacteroidia > Flavobacteriales_G > Salibacteraceae > CAJXZP01. The sequence continues at coordinate 16,669 of CAJXZP010000030.1, forward strand.
ATCCAACATTATTGAGGTGACCGTAAATCCGGAAGTCTCCGTAACACTGACCTCTTCCCAAAATGTATTATGTTATGGAGGGGCAAATGGAGGTATTTCTATATTAGCAACCGGAACTCAACCTATTTCATACTTATGGTCCAATGGAGATACTAATAGGAACTTGACAAATATAGGGGCAGGAACATATACTTTAACGGTGACGGATGCCAACAGTTGTACCGATGAAATTCAAGCAATCATACAAGAGCCAACCGTATTAATCGGAAGTTCTATGGTAAACACAAGTGTATCTATCCATGGAGGTTCAAATGGATCGGTAACGGCATTGGCAAATGGAGGAACGCCAACATACACCTATGCGTGGAATACTGGAGCAAGCTCAGCTGTGGTAACAGGATTAACCGCAGGAACGTATAGCGTAACGATTACGGATGCCAACGGGTGTTCCACTACAACAACTTCTACGGTAACGGAACCAACGGTATTAACTTCATCCACTACGGTAATCGTTCATGTGGATTGTAATGGAAATGCTACTGGGGAAGCAGGAGTTTCTGCAAATGGTGCCGTTTCACCTTATGCTTATACTTGGTCCAATGGATCTAATACGGCCATAATTTCTAGTTTAATTGCGGGAACCTACACGGTAACTATTACGGATGCCCATGGAGCCACCACAACAAACTCTGTTTTTGTGACTGAGCCAACGGCATTACTAGTTACGGTGCAAGCGACACAAGTAACTTGTGGTGGGGGATTATCAAATGGTAGTTTATCTACTGTAATATCAGGGGGAAGCGCTCCTTTTAGTTTTGTTTGGTCTAATGGGCAAACTACGCAGAGTATTTCTGGTTTAACTTCAGGTAATTATTTGGTTACAGTTACGGATGGTAATGGATGTAGCTCTATTTCAAATGGAACCATTGCAACCTTGTGTTGTAATGTAACTTTTGCAGGGGAAATAGGAGGGGCTCAAACAAGTTGTAGCGCTTTTGATCCTACGGTTTTAACAAGTGTGACTTTACCTTCAGGTGGAATTGGAAACATCGAGTACATTTGGTTATCTAGTTTAGTAAATGTTCCTAATACACCAGGAAACCCGGATTGGAGTATGATTACTGGTTCTACTAATGCGAGTTACGATCCAGGAGTGGTTTCCCAAACGACTTATTATATTAGATGTGCAAGAAGGAGTAACTGTTCTTCCTTTTCGGGTGAATCTAATATAATTACCGTGGAGGTAAATACCAATAATTTGGTCACTTCATTGGTTCAGGTGGTATCGGGTTGTTCAAATGAAATGTTTGAAGCGGCCCTAGGATACAATGTTTTTGTAAAAGAAAATGTGACGGTTAAAACGAATGAAACGGAAGGAGCCATGGCCTTGGGGGGGGATTTAACCCTAGCCGGAAATTATACTTTGGCTGGAAATTCCACAGGATCGTTTCAGGATCAAGGTGACGCACAAAATTCGGCTCTAGTAGTGGGGGGAAGCGTAAATTATTCCAGTCAATCGGGTATGAATGTGGTCAATAACGGGTTTGTTAAGATTTGTGATGTTTCTGGTTCAAATATTCATGATTGGGATACACAAAACAACCAAGCACAGAACACAAGAATATCGGCTGGGAATAATAATTCAAATCCAAGAATAAACTTGTCCATCCATCAAAGCGCAACATCTATTACAAAGTGTCCCATTGATTTTGACGATGCTTTTGTTAGGTTAAATGCAACGGCTCAAAGTTTAGCAGCTTGTTCCAGTACTTTACAAATGAGTTCTACGGGACCTAATAGAAAGCAGGTAATCTTAGCTTCAAATGCAAAAAACGTATTAAACGTAGATTGGAATGACCTTAAAAATTTACAAGAATTCAAATTCGTAAATCAACCGAATGCAAATTCATCGCTACTCATTAATGTAAACAATTCAGGAAATACAAATGTTTCTTGGAAAGTACCAAATTTCCCTGGGATTGGGGATCAGCATGGACAGTACATTATTTGGAATTTCTATAATACAACGACTATCACTTTGAAAGGGGGAGGTACTTTAAAAGGTACCTTGTTAGCCCCTAATGCCGATTTAGTAGATAACAACTCGGGTAATATTGATGGACAACTAATTGTAAACTCGTTCTACCATAACGGTGGCGAAATGCACAATTATTTATTTGCGGGTAACATAGAGGGATGTGCTGCAGGAAATTGCGAAACTCCAGTGAATGGGACCCTATCCATTTGTTCAAATGCAAATGCAATCATTAAAGCGAAGGGGGGCGATTCTTATTTATGGAGTACCGGGGCAACTACGGCACAAACCACCTTGGGTGTTGGAATCCATACCGTAACGGTTACCAATGCCAGTGGTTGTTCCAATATAGAAACGCTAACAATTACCGCTTTATCAGGTACGATAGCTGTAGCTAACGTAACGGACGTGACGTGTCATGGATCTGCAGATGGTTTAGTGGCATTAAATATTACGTCCGGATTGGCACCGTATACCTATTCTTGGTCTACGGGGAGTTCAAGTTCTTCTATAAGTCATCTGTCTGCAGGAACCTATACCGTTACCATTACAAACGTTTATGGATGTGAAGAGATTAAACAGATAGTGGTCAATGAACCCAATGTCTTGAATGTAACTTCAGTAATTACGGATAATAGCTGTAACGCTGCAAACACGGTTTGTGATTTTAATTTAGGAGGTTATGTCCATGGTCAGGTAGTTACTGGAAATCTTGTTCAGCTAGGTATAACCGTTTCAAGTACTGCAAATAGAGGGAGTTTACATGATTTAATTATTTTCAATACCGACCTTTCGGGAACAAGAGATTCTGACTTAGAAGTGAAACGAGGAAATATCTTAATTTTTCCGGAGAATAATGTAGATCATAACAATGATGGGATTTATGATTTACCAGATGATACTCCCCAGGGTGGTACCATTACCTTAACGTTCGCTAAAACTAGAAAGGTTATTTCTTTTGACTTTATCGATAAGGATAATGGTTCGAATGGATATGCCAAGGCGTATGATGAGAATAATAACCTCATTGCCAATAAGCCCATTGTAAATATGGGCAATGGTTCAATTCAACCGATTAATTTAAATGCTTCAGGGGTTAAAAAATTAGTGATCTATTTTTATAACTCAGGGGGGATTGGAAACTTCCAATTTGATTGTGATGAAAACCCAATTTGCGATGGTGTTATTGCACTTACCACAATGGGAGGAACAGCACCGTATTCTTATTCCTGGTCCAATGGAGCAACCACATCTACGATTACGGAAGCATGTGCGGGATCGTATCAGGTGACTATTACGGATGCAAGTGGATGCGCTACCGTTGAAAATGTAAATGTGGAGGAGCCCATTGCTTTATCGGGAAGTATCATGGGGTATAATGCAACCCATAGAAATTCGTGTAACGGGTACATTGATATGGTTTCTATGACGGGAGGAACACCCTATTATTCCTACGTATGGAATACGGGAGAAACAACCTCTGGAATTGAAGATTTATGTACTGGATCTTATTCTGTTACCGTTACCGATGACAAGGGGTGTCAAGCAAAAGGAGGCCTAACGCTTAAATCTGGCGGAGGCGTTTGCGGTCGAAACAATTATGGGAACAACGGTGAAAGAGATGGAATTACCACGGGTAGTGGTGTGAACACAAATGAAACCGATTTAATCTCAAAAACCATTTATCCAAACCCATCACAAGATGATTTTACGCTGGAGTTCTCAACTAGAAACTCCGGATTTGTATCGGTGGTATTGTATGATTTTGCGGGCAATATGATTGATGTATTGTACAATGATTATGTAGAGGGTAATGAAATAATGACTACCTCATACACCAAAGGTTCAAGTTTAAGTTCAGGTGTTTACACCATTGCTATTAAAACAGATGGATTTACCACGTATGAAAGACTGATTATCCAATAATTGATACACAAATGAAATGAATAGGTGGGGTCGGGAGGCGCCACCTTTTTTGTGATTAAAGGATAACAATATTTTATATTTTGGAATGACCGTCAAGTCCGCCAAATATTACAAATTTGCCTCTCTTAATTAAAAGAGTGATTTCGAAATTATTCGTAGCGAATGTCTAAAGGTGTATCTGGAAATGTGTTTGATTACAAGCTCTTAAAGCGGGTCCTTAATTACATTTTGCCTTATAAAGGGAAATTTTATTTTACAGGATTATTAGTCATAGTCCTAGCTGTAATTGCGCCTATCCGACCCTTGTTAATTCAATATGCTGTTGATAATTTTATTTTGGTGCCTAATTCAGTCATGCTTTATAATATTACGATTGCCTTAATCGGATTATTAATTCTGGAATCTGGACTGCAGTTTATTCAAACCTATTTAGCCAATTGGTTAGGGCTATCGGTCGTAAAGGATTTACGGGTAGATGTGTATAAAAAGATAAATAACTTTAAATTACAGTACTTTGATCAAACTCCTATTGGGACCCTGGTCACTCGGGTGGTTTCTGACTTAGAAACCATTTCGGATATTTTTTCACAAGGAATTCTAATTATTATTGGGGATATCCTAAAATTGGTGGCAGTAGTAGTATTTATGCTATTGCAAGACTGGCAGTTAACATTAATCATGTTGATCCCTATGCCCATTCTTTTCGTGGCTACAAATCGGTTTAAAAACTATATTAAATTGGCATTTCAAGATGTGAGAACGGCCATTTCAAATTTAAACACATTTGTATCCGAACACCTTACTGGAATGGGGGTTGTCCAAGTATTTAACCGAGAAGAAAGAGAATTAGAATCATTTAGAAAAATTAACGAAGAGCATAAACTGGCAAATATTAGAACCGTTTGGGCCAATTCCATATTCTTTCCTATTGTGGAAGTTTTAAGTGCCATCTCTTTAGCATTATTGGTTTGGTGGGGGGCAGGAGACGTGGTTTCCGGAAGAACTTCCCTGGGGGTATTGACCGCTTTCATTATGTATATTAATATGTTGTATCGCCCAATTAGACAATTGGCGGATAAGTTCAATACCCTTCAAATGGGTATGGTAGCGAGCGAACGTGTTTTTAAGGTGTTAGATACCGATGCTTCTATTGCGAATGAAGGAAAGTTAGATGCCCAACACCTTCAAGGAGAAATTGAATTTAAAGACTTATGGTTCTCATATACCCCGGATAATTGGATTTTGAAAGGAATAGATTTTCAAGGAAGTCCTGGACAAACCATTGCTTTTGTTGGAGCCACAGGAGCGGGTAAAACTTCGGTGATTAATTTATTGGGTAGGTTTTACGAATTTCAAAAAGGTGAAATTTTAATAGATGGTAAGGATATACGGTCCTACGAGTTGAATTCTCTACGTTCAAGTATTGGGGTTGTTCTTCAGGATGTATTTTTATTTTCGGATACCATTCTGAATAATATTTCTCTACGCAACCCTAAAATTAGTGAGGAGCAAATAATTGCAGCATCTAAAACGGTAGGAGCCCATGAGTTTATTTCTAAACTTCCAGGTGCCTATCATTTTAATGTCCAAGAAAGGGGAGGGATGTTATCCTCGGGTCAAAGGCAACTCATCGCTTTTATTCGTGCTTATGTATATAATCCAAAGATTCTTATTTTAGATGAAGCGACCTCTTCGGTCGATTCAGAAACGGAAAGACTTATCCAGAATGCCATTGATATTTTGACCAAAGGACGAACGTCTATTATTATTGCCCACCGATTAGCGACTATTCAAAAGGCCGATAATATTATTGTTATGGATCAAGGGGAAATAGTGGAGCAAGGGAGTCATACGGAGCTTTTAAATAAAAATGGAGTGTATCAAAATTTATTTGAACTGCAGTTCAAATAGGTGTAAGTTTACCGTTTCCACATAAAACGTATACATGAAATTTACTTCCATTATTCTATTACTATTTATTAATACCCTTTGCTTTTCTCAGTACTCCGATTATTCTGAAATTGAAGCTATTGCCAAATCAGAAATGAACCATGCCCACAATAAAACACATCGTGTAGTTACTTTATCCGATAGCATTGATGTGGTTTATCATAATATTCATTGGTGGGTATATCCAGGAACGGGAAACATTTATGGAAACGTTCTGACCCAATTTATTGTGGGTACTCATAACATCAACCAAGTATATTTCGATTTGTCGGATGATTTGAATGTAGATTCAATTCTATATCATGGGGGTAGTATTTCCTATTCGCATTTAAATGATGTATTAAATATTACGCTTCCAACAATGATTTCCGCAGGAACTATGGATTCACTAACAGTATATTATAACGGAACTCCAACCGATGGTTTTGTGACCAGTTCTCATGGAAGTCCATCAGTTTCTGAAGCTTGGACTATTTCGGAACCCTATGGAGCTAGAGAATGGTGGCCATGTAAAGATCAATTAAATGATAAAATTGATTCAATGGATATTCATATTACCACATCCATTGGAAATATGGCAGGATCTTTAGGTTTATTGGAATCTATTGATACCGTTGGGACAGATGTAACTTATAACTGGAAACATAGATATTTAGTCGTTCCCTATTTAGTGAGTTTGGCGGTGACTAATTATGTGGAATATACCAATTATGTACAAACCAGTACCGATTCATTTCCTGTTGTTAATTATGTGTATCCCGAGGACTCTCTATATGCTGTATCTCAATTAAACCGTATTTCCAATTTCTTTGACCTTTTTGATTCCTTGTTTATGGATTATCCATTTAAAAATGAAAAATATGGACATTGTCAAAGTCAAATAGGAGGAGGAATGGAGCATCAAACAATGTCGACCATGGGAAACTTTTCGGATGACCTTATGGCTCATGAGTTAGCCCACCAATGGTTTGGTGATTATGTCACTTGTGCCTCTTGGGAAGAACTGTGGTTGAACGAGGGTTTTGCGACTTATTTAACAGGACTGACTATAGAAAAATTTAAAAGCAGTAATGAATGGGAACAATGGAAATATAGTAAAGTAAACTATATTACGTCCGCACCTGGGGGAAGTGTTTTTGTGACAGATACCATCTCTTTTTGGAGATTATTTGACTCTAGACTTACCTACGATAAGGGAGGATATGTATTACATATGTTACGATGGAAACTAGGTGATGATGCTTTTTTTGCAGGTGTTCGTAGTTATTTGAATGATCCAAAGATTAGATTTGGATTTGCGACAAATGCAGATTTAATTACTCACCTAGAAGCGGCTGGAAATACGGATTTAACCGAATTTTTTGAGGACTGGTTTTACGGAGAAGGTTATCCGAGTTATACCGTAACTTTAGCCGGGGATCAACCTAATTATTCGGTAATGATCAGTCAGGTCACAAGTATGCCTAGCAGTGTTTCATTTTTTGAAATGCCCGTTGAATTAAGGTTTAGGAGTCCCCAGGTGGATACCTTAATGACTTTTGAAAATACCGTAAATGATCAATGGTTTGATTTTTATTTAGATAAAGAAATTTCCCTAATTTATGTTGATCCTAATCAATGGTTAATAAAAGGGAGTTCTAATACGGTTGTAGGTGTGGAAGATGCTACCATGGCCAAAAAACAACCCGTATTATTTCCACGGTTAGCGAAAGACTTTGTGACCATTACAAACATCCCTGAAATGAGTAATGTAAAAGAAGTAAAGGTCTTTGGAGTTTCTGGTAATCTAATCTCGGTGGGTATGCAAACTTCTAACGGTAGTTGGATATTAAATACGGGAGACTTAGCGAGTGGTATGTACTTTGTAAATCATCCGAGTTGGAGTCATCCCTTAAGATTCGTCAAGTAAATTTATAGATGTAAATAGAAGGGCTTGAATCGGGTCAAAACCTCGGGTGTATAATCGCGGTTTTGTTCTTCAATAATAAGCTCTTCTCTTTTACAATCTCCAGGTTTTTTTTGGATAGTCATTAATACGCGTTTCACTTCTTTACCGATTTTACTTCTTACCAAAACAATTTCGATCGGGTAGAGGGTTAATTCTTTACAATACTTCAAAATTTGATCTAAATACCGGGAAGGATAGATCCAACTTATTTTTCCGTTTTCAGAAAGAAGTTTTTTTGAATTTTCAAGTAAATCAAACAAACTGAGGGTATCGGTATGTCTAGCTCCGAGATTTACTGCCGCGCTAGATTTTGTGCCGTTTTCAAAAAATGGTGGATTCGATACAATCAAGTCAAAATTCGATTTTGTTTCAAATTCCTGTAAGGATACTTTTAAAAATTTTATTTGAGATGGAATAGGGAAATTGGAAAGGTTTTTCTGTGCCAACTCAATGGCCTGTTTTGAAATATCAATTCCAGTATAATTAGCTTTTGGATTCCGTTGAGCCATCATTAGGGAAATGACTCCAGTTCCGGTTCCAATTTCCAAAACGTGCTTTGAATTTTTATTTTTTATCCAAGTAGCGAGTAGAGCAGCATCCGTTCCAAATTTAAAAACTTCGGAATCCTGTTGGAGTGTAAATTGTTTGAATTGGAAATTCATCCTACTAGGAAATAGGATTATTCTAGGTAGAAATTGATTAGGCCGTCAGGAGCATCTAATCGTAATATTTTATTTTCTCTATCAATTTCTAGGATAAAGTTTCCAAGAACGGGAACCATCACCTCTTTTCCTGAAGGGTGATTAATTTCAAAAACATCTTGTGCCGGGGCTTCCAATACATTTTCTAATATTCCAATATCTCCGTGATGTTTATCAATTACTTTAAAGCCAATTAATTCATCGTTGTAGAATTCATCCCCTTGTGGAACAGGCTCCAGGTGAGAAGGAAGGTATACTAAATTTCCGGAAATATCTTTAGCTTCTTGTTCGGTGTCTAAGTCTTCAAAACTAGCAATGGCGAAACCATTGTTTTGAGGGTTAAATTTGGTGAAAAAAAACGGAATCAGCGTTTTATTGATTTCAATAAAAACTGATTCCGGAATTTCAATCAGATCCGCTACAGGATGAGTAAATTTTATTTTGACAGCGCCTTTGAACCCATGAGGGCGAACAACCTTGCCTAATTCAAAATATCCTGAGTGATCCATTAACAGAATTATGCTTCTGTAGTTTCTTCAGAGGAAGCTTCTGCTTCACCTTCACTAACTTCTGCAGTTGCAGTTGCAGCTTCAGCATCTGCTTTTGCTTTAGCAGCCTCAGCAGCTAATTCCGCATTTTTTGCAGCGTACTCAGCAGCACGTTTTTCTTTGATCTCAGTCTCTGCTTTTAGAGATGCAGCAGCTACTTCTCTTACCACTTTGTCTAATCCAGAAATTTTAGAAGCAATTTGTGCGTCTTTTCCTTCCATCCATTTGTCAAACTTTGCTTGAGCTTGCTCTTGAGTCATTGCACCTTTAGCAACACCTTTGTTCAGGTGATTCATGTACATTACTCCTTTGTAGCTCAAAATTGCACGACAAGTATCCGTTGGTTGTGCACCTACGCTTAACCAATGTACTGCTCTGTCAAAGTTTAAATCAACGGTTGCAGGATTGGTGTTTGGATTGTAAGTTCCTACTTTTTCAACAAATTTTCCATCACGTGGAGCTCTTGAATCAGCAGCTACGATATGGTAAAAAGGACTTCTCTTCTTACCGTGTCTTTGTAATCTTAATTTTAATGGCATATAGCACTTTATTTTTGTGGAGTACGAAACTCCGATAAATAATGGGCGGCAAAAGTGCAACTATCTTTTCAAAAATCCTATACCATCTTCGGATATTTGTGTTTTTGTAAAGGGTTGGTTTTCTGCGATAAAACACCTTTTATAAGTAAGGGCGATTTTAAGGACGGACACCCGAGATATAAACGAATCGTTAAACAAAAATAAATCCCTTTACATCACTATCCTTTTTAACCCTAGATTGACTTAGTTTTGATCTTTAGGCACGGTCATTGTAAATGCCATTCTGAACCAAACCTATATCATTAATGAGAAGAATTTTACTATTTGTATTTTGTTGTGTAACTCTGTTTTGGGCGGGTTGTACTGGGTCTAGAAGTTATTCTAATAAGGCAAAAAAATTACAACAAGCGGGTCTAAATGAAGAAGCTGCAGCCTTTTATTTACAAGCGCTACAAAGGAATCCGAAAAATGTAGACGCCAAAATTGGATTGAAAACTACGGGGCAAATTCAAATTGAAAAATCTTTAACTTCCTTTTATAAAGCGTATTCCGTAACCAATTATAAGGAAGCGGTATATAAGTATCAAGAGGCATTAAATTTTGCGAAGCAATACGGGAACTTTGTCAAAATTGAAATTCCGCCTTATTATAATGACTATTACCAAGAGATGTTGGTGGTATACCTTGCTGTACGGTACGAAACTGCGGGTGACCTTTTGTATGAGGAGAAGTTTAAAGAGGCAAAAATGATCTATTCAGAAATCCTTCGATTAAACCCGGAATATAAGGATGTAAAGGAATTGAATTTACAATCTACCATTGAACCTCTTTATCGTCAAGGGGTGGCTTCCTTTAAAACCGAGCAGTATCGTAAGTGTTATGGAATTATGTCGAAAGTCTTGGCTAAAAAGAGCAATTATAAGGATGCCATTGATTATAAGGAAAGGGCATTGGAGGAAGGGCAGGTTACGGTAGCTGTTTTAGAATTTCAAAGTGCTGTGCCCAGTAAGCAAAGAATTGTACAGTCTATTCAAAGTGCCGTAGTGTCGGGAATCATTAAAACCAATGACCCTTTTATTAAGGTATTGGATCGCTCCAATATGAACGATTTAATTCAGGAACAAAAAATTAATGTGAAGGACGCTGCTTATGGTAATTCCGCTATTAAAGCAGGAGAGCTAATGGGGGCAAATATGTTAATTCAAGGAAAACTCATAAACTACTCGTATTCTGGTGGAAAAATTTCTCGTCAATTAAAGCAAGGTTTTGAAAGTTATAAAGTAAAGAAAACGAACCCGGAAACAAAGAAAACGTATTACCAAACGTATTACAAAAGAGTGAATTACTGGGAGTTTGAAGGTGCTTCTGCTGTATTTGCCGAGGTTCAGTACCAACTCATTTCTGCCGAAACAGGAGAGGTAGTGAAAGCGGACGTTTTACGTCAAAAGAATTCGGATTATGTAAACTATGTACAATACAAAGGGAATTACAAAAACTTGTACGGTGGTAAATACAGTGGTTCAGGTTCCAAGTTTCAAAAAGGAGATGTTATTTATTCTTCCGGTTCACAGAAAAGAAATTTACGTCAAAAAGTGACGACCTCTAAAAAAACCTTAAAATCGGAAGAGCAATTGGGTTCTTCTGTTTTGAGTAAAATATCAAACGGGATTGTACGAGGAGTTACCAATTTTAATACGGATGAGTTATAAATCAATTTTTTACCTAGTCCTTTTCAGTTTTGGACTTTTTTCTAACTGTTCGTCTTCCAAGCAAGTGGCAAAACCAGCCGAAGTAGTAGGCGATCAGGGGGGCGCAAAACCTCGTTGGGTAACCAGCAGACCGACAGATTCTGGATACTACATCGGTATTGCGGTCGCTTCAAAAACAACCACACCCACCACTTATGCTACCATGGCACAAAGGAATGCGTTAAATGAATTGGCCTCTTCCATTGAAGTTAAGGTGAAGTCCAACTCCATGTTGTTTTCTTTTGAAGAGCAAAATGCATATCGAGATGAATTTAAAGAGTTTGTCCAGGTGAAAACGAATCAAAGTATTGAGAACTATGAACTTGTAGCCACCTGGGAGAATGCCTATGAGTATTGGGTGTATTACCGGTTATCTAAAACCCAATTTCAAAAAGATAAACAGGAAAGAATTTCCAAAGCAACCGATTTATCCGTGGGTATTTTGAATCAAGCGGAACAGGAATGGAGTCTTGGAAATTATCGCATGGCCATGATTCATTTTTTTGATGCTTTAAAGCCAATAAAACCCCATTTGGGTGAGTCATTGGAAGTTACTTTAAATGGGAGTAAGGATGTTTTTTTAGGTAATTATTTATTGACCCAAATTTCCCAAGCCACCCGAGCTTTTGTATTATCTGGTAAAACCTCCATGATTGAAAATACGTGGGGGAGCCAAGTTTCTAGCGAAAAATTGACATTTCTGGTCCAGAGTCCAGAGCATAAACCTTTAGCTCAAATCCCGGTTCAATTTACCTATTCGGAAGGATTGATTAGACCTAGAGATGGCGTGACAAGTAGCTCAGGAATGGTTTTTACGGAAATAAAAAAAATGGGGAATACCCATACTTTACAAGAAGTAAAAGCGGTCATTGACTTTCAAGAAATGGTTTTGGGGAACGGGAGGCCAGATGAAATTGATAAACTCATTTTTGAACGTATTTCAAACGTTTCGAGTACCATTAAAATAAAAGTGTTAGCCCCTACTATTTATATAGATGCTAAAGAATTGGCCTCTGGGAGAGGGAATACCACAACTTTAAAAAAAGCGTTTGAATTAGAAGCAAATCAATTAGGGTTTCTTTCCACTAAATCCAGAAAAGAAGCAGATTTAATTGTTGAAATTACTGCGAATACACAAAATGCGGGGGAGTCCTATGATTTGAAATATGTATACTTAAATGCACAAATTAAAGTAGTGGAACAGAAAACCCAAGCGGTAGTTTATCAAGAGGCTATTTCAAAACTCAAAGGAGTGGGTGCCACCTATAAGGAAGCTTCATTACAGGCTTATGGAAAAGCGAAAGACCAAGTAAGACAAAAGATTGTACCTCGTTTCTACCGAAGATATACCAACTAACTTCGGGGATGGAACTGGATAATGGCATCCAGTAAATCGGCTTGGTTTAAATGAGTGTAAATCTCGGTAGTGGTGATCGATTCATGGCCCAACATATCTTGGATGGCCCGTAAATCAGCTCCCCGTTGCAACAACTCTGTCGCAAAAGAATGACGTAAGGTATGGGGACTAATATTCTTTTTGATTCCTGCCTTTTCCGTAAGCGTTTTAATAATAGTGAAAATCATAACCCGAGTTAATTGCTTTCCTCTTCTATTTAAAAACAAAAAATCTTCCTGTCCTTTTTGAACCGGTACATGGATACGGACTTCCTTCATATATAGAAGAATATGCTTTTTTGCCATTCCACCTAAAGGAACGAGTCTTTGTTTATCCCCTTTGCCAGTCACTCGAATAAATTCATCTTCAAAATAAATATTCGATATTTTAAGGTTTACTAGTTCGCTTACCCGTAAACCACACCCATATAAAACTTCAATTATCGCTAAATTTCGTTCTCCTTCTGGTTTACTACGATCAATTTGTTTCAGGAGTAATTCCACTTCCTCATTGCTTAAAGTATCTGGTAATTTTCTTCCTACTCGAGCGGTTTCAATCAATTCGGCCGGATTATTATCTATGATGTCATCCATCAGCAAGAATTTGTAAAATGCTTTGATGCCCGAAAGAATACGGTTTTGAGAAGTAATCGCTAATCCAAGTGCCGTAACGTAATGTAGAAAACCTCGAATGTGTTCGGTAGTTACTCGGGTAGGCGACACATTTGGATATTCCATTTCCATAAACTGTTCCAATTTATTTAAATCTTCTAGGTAACCTACCAAAGTATTTTCGGATAAAGAACGCTCTATCCGTAAATAGGCTTTGAACTCATTTTTATAGACATTCCAATTTGACATATCGTCTGTTTAAAATCAATTTAAGATTTGTTAACGGCTGAAATTTAATGATATGCACCCGAAATGGTAACTAATAACACTAAAAATACGTACGTTTTTTTAGACCGTAAATTGATTACGGTGGCGGACTCTAGGTTTGCTTCAACAAAATTAAGAGATATGAACACGTATAGAGAACAAGCGAGTACAAACAATATCACCGAGTCATTGTTTAAAACAAATTATGAAGCGAATTCTAATTTCCCTATTACGACCGAGGTAGTCGGATTATCGTTGTTTCAAATGCCGGCTATTTACCATCATTTAAGTGAAGGTACCCAATTATCACTGTATTACAATTATGGAGCCGCCAATGCACAGCAAGTTGTGGAGATTTACTTTAAAAACTTCAAGTTAGGGTATTTACCAAATGCTACCGCTTCTTTAATTGAAAAAGTGTTGATGCATGGCTTTGACCTCAAGGTGAAAGTAACTCAAATAATCAAGAAAAAATACATGCCTATTAGCACCTTGGGTATTCTTATTAACGAAAACTATTTATAAACCGATAAGAACCATTTCCATGAAAACGATTCATCAAATAAAAGCCGTTTCTAGACAAAAGAATAAGCCCTCAAATGTATCTAAGGTAGAATGGGCTAATGCCATAAATTGGACCATCGAGGCATGGAAATGTCATTTAAAAGGGCAGACATGGATTCATGATTTCGTGATCAAATGTCCGGAGCAGTATTTTTTAATGCTGAATGAAAAAGGACAGTTCATTTTCCCTTTGAAAAGTGTACGATTTGAAGATAACGATGCCAATACGGCCTGGGCCGTTCGTTTACGTCATGGAATCCAAGAAATGCGTATAAAAGGAGAGTGGAACGAATCTATGGAGTGGACCAAGGTTTTACGCCAATTGATCCGTTATCAAGGGGTTTCACCAAATCAAGATGCCTTAAAAAAACGGCAAGCCATAAAAGGATATAAATTGATTAGAATTAAGCCTGCGGCTTAAGCTTATGTCGTAAAAATGCTTTGTTTTGTGGCATGTTTTCAACCAATCCAACACAGACCACCGCATGGAAGAATCTATTGGCTCATTATGAACTGATTAAAGAAGAATCCATCGCAAATAGGTTGACGGATAATTGTAGTCGTTTTGAAAATTTCTCCCTTTCTACAGAAGAATTATTGTTTGATTTTTCAAAAAACAATATTTCTTCAAAAACCGTGGACCTTTTAACGGAACTAGCTAAGCAATGTGGTTTAGTAGGCCAAATTGAAGCCCTTTATTCAGGGGCGATTTTGAATACTTCGGAGAAAAGATCTGCGTTGCATACGGCATTACGATCCTCTCATTCAGATGAAGTTGTAGTGGATGGGGAAAACATTATTCCTAAAATTCATCAAGAATTACATAAAATCAAAAAATTTTCGAATAAATTACATGAAGGTGATTTATTAGGCTTTACAGGAAAGCCAATTGATACAGTCGTCAACATTGGAGTTGGAGGATCTGATTTAGGGCCATTAATGGTGGTGGAATCACTGAAGCCGTATCAGGTTAAAGGTATTTCAACCCATTTTATTTCCAATGTAGATGGGAGTTTATTATCAGAGATTTTAGGTGAAATTAATCCCGAAACTACCTTGTTTTTAGTGGCTAGTAAAACCTTTACTACCCAAGAAACGATGACCAATGCCTTTTCGGCTAGAGTATGGTTAATTAATGCTCTTGGAAGTGAGGTTGCGGTAAATCGACACTTTGTAGCCATGTCTACTCAAAAAGACAAGGTGATGGAATTTGGGGTTAGTGAGGATAACATATTTACTTTTTGGGACTGGGTAGGAGGTCGATATTCCTTATGGTCATCCATTGGGTTAAGTATTTCTTTGTCTATTGGTCATGATAATTTCTCGCAATTATTAGCGGGTGCAAAAGAAATGGACGTCCATTTCCGTTCGCAAAAACTGGAAACTAACATTCCAGTTATGATGGCTTTAATTAGTATTTGGAATGTGAATTTTAATGGCTATGGGACGGAAGCAATATTACCTTACAGCCATGATATGCAGTACTTTCCGATGTATCTGCAACAGTTGGGGATGGAAAGTAATGGAAAGACTTTAGATCGAAATGGAAAATCAATTGCCTATGCCACCAGTCCAGTAATTTGGGGTGAGTGTGGAACCAATGGGCAGCATTCATTTTACCAATTAATTCACCAAGGATCGCAAAAAATACCCTGTGACTTTATTGGGTTCGCTCAAAGTCAACATCCCGTAGGTGATCATCATGAAAAATTGATGGCTAACTTCTTTGCGCAAACCGAAGGCTTAATGAATGGTAAAACGGAAGCTTTGGTTCGTCAAGAGAGTCCGTTGGTATCCGAAGATTTAGTTCCCTTTAAAGTGTTTAAAGGTGGGGTACCTACCAATACTATTTTGATGAAAGAATTATCGCCTAAAAATTTAGGGGCTTTAATTTCTATGTACGAGCATAAAACCTTTGTACAAGGGGCTATTTGGAATATTAATAGCTTTGATCAGTGGGGGGTAGAACTGGGAAAAAATCTAGCCAATACCATCCTACCGGAACTTAAAAACGAGCATGAAATCTCATCGCACGATTGTTCCACAAATGGCTTAATCAATCAATACAAGGAATTTAGAAAGTAAGCACGTATTTAACCCATTAACCCATCCAATCCAGGGATGTTGGGCATGTTTTCTTTCATCACCATTTTTAATTCCTCTTGCTGCATTAAATCCGCTTTTTCCAAGGCCTTATTTAATGTTATCACTAATTCATCTTCAAATTGCTCTTTGTCATCGTATATTTCTTGGTCAATTCGGATGTCTATGATTTGACGGTTTCCGTTGGCAATGACTTCGATTTGTTGACTAGGGGAAAGAGAACGAACGTAGGTATCGTTCATTCTCTTTGCTAATTCTTCTTTGCCTTGATGGATTTTGTTTTTGATGTCTCCAAACATGAGTTATTGTTTTTGAGCCTCAATAAGGATATCTAAAATCTCTAATGCGGCTTTGGAAATATTGGTGCCTGGTCCAAAAATCCCTAATACTCCAGCTGCGTATAAAAACTCGTAATCTTGCTGTGGAATAACGCCTCCTGCAACTACCATGATGTCTTCACGACCTAAAGTTTTTAATTCTTTAATAACTTGAGGTACTAATGTTTTATGTCCTGCGGCTAAAGAAGATATACCTAGAATATGTACGTCATTCTCTACGGCTTGTTTGGCTGCTTCTGCCGGGGTTTGAAATAGAGGGCCGATGTCTACATCAAAGCCCATATCGGCAAATGAAGTTGAAATTACCTTGGCACCACGATCATGTCCATCTTGACCCATTTTAGCCACCATTATACGAGGTTGTCTACCGGCTAATTTGGCAAACTGTGCTGTCTTTTCAACGGCAATTTTGTAATCCTTGTTATCCATAGCTTCTGATGAGTATACTCCTTTTACGGATTGTGTGGTGGCTTTAAATCGTCCAAATGTGGTTTCCATTGCCGATGAAATTTCACCCAGTGTGGCTCTTAATCTTGCGGCATCTACCGCTAGTTCTAATAAATTTCCCTTTCCTGATTTCGCAGCCTCTGCTAATTTAGCCAATGCAGCTTCACATTCAGCCGTATTTCTAGATTTTTTAATAGCGTTAATGCGTTCAATTTGGGATAAACGAACCGCTGTATTATCTACATCTAAAATTTCTAATTCTTCGTTGTCCGTATTGACTTGAAATTTGTTAACCCCCACAATAACATCTTTTCCCGAGTCAATCCGAGCTTGCTTTCTAGCCGCAGCTTCTTCAATTCTTAGTTTGGGTAATCCCGTTTCAATGGCTTTGGTCATTCCTCCCAATTCTTCCACTTCTTGAATTAAAGTCCACGCTTTCTCTACCAATTGATTCGTTAGGAATTCTATATATTTAGAACCACCCCAAGGATCAACGACTTGGGTAATACCGGTTTCTTCTTGTAAGTAAATCTGTGTGTTACGTGCAATTCGTGCCGAGAAATCAGTAGGTAAGGCAATGGCTTCATCCAATGCGTTGGTGTGTAAAGATTGTGTTCCACCTAGCGCTGCAGCTAAGGCTTCAATGGTCGTACGGGCTACATTGTTAAACGGATCTTGCTCGGTTAAACTCCATCCGGAGGTTTGACAATGGGTTCTTAATGCGAGTGATTTTTCGTTTTTAGGATGGAATTGCTTGATCAGTTTAGACCAAATTAAACGACCAGCACGCATTTTTGCAATTTCCATGAAGTGATTCATACCAATGGCCCAGAAGAACGATAATCGGGGTGCAAATTGATCAATATCTAAACCGGTAGCAATTCCGGTACGAACATATTCTAAACCATCCGCTAGGGTATACGCTAATTCAATATCAGCGGTAGCTCCCGCTTCTTGCATATGGTACCCCGAAATTGAAATCGAGTTAAATTTCGGCATGTTCTTAGACGTGTACTGAAAAATATCCGCAATAATTCGCATCGATGGTGTAGGAGGGTAGATGTACGTATTCCGTACCATAAACTCCTTCAAAATATCGTTTTGAATCGTTCCTGCCAACAACTCAGGTTTCACCCCTTGTTCTTCTGCAGCCACAATATAGAACGCCATAATAGGAAGTACAGCTCCATTCATAGTCATCGAAACCGACATTTTATCCAATGGAATTTGATCGAAAAGGATTTTCATATCCTCCACGGAATCAATAGCAACACCGGCTTTACCTACATCGCCTTCCACACGTTCGTGATCGGAATCATATCCTCGGTGAGTCGCTAAATCAAAAGCTACCGACAGTCCTTTTTGTCCCGCCTCTAAGTTTCTTCTGTAAAATGCATTCGATTCTTCTGCCGTACTAAATCCGGCATACTGACGTACTGTCCATGCTCTAGAAGAATACATGGTGGAGTATGGCCCCCGTAAATATGGAGGGATACCCGCTACATATCCCGTTGGAATAACCGCATTATTTGGAACCCCATCCATATCGGATGGTATTTCAATTTGTTCTGGAGCTTTCCAAAAGCTCACATTTTCAACTGCAATATTCTCAGAACCATTGGATTTCAATGCTTCTTTGATATTTATATGTTTGAAGTTTTTACGCATGTTGAAATATTCTATAATTTATTAATCGCATCCGATAAACGAACACCTTTAATCTTGTTCTTTGCTTTTTCCGAAAAAAGTTTTTCTTTGTCCTCGAGAGGATTAGGGTATTTATTTACTCCTAAAACCGTCAGATCTCCAGATTCTGCTTTCGCCCATTCTGCTTCCCGATTTTCGGCAATCATACTCGGAATGGTACCGTTGTCCATATTGGGTTTAAATCCTCCGGTATCTTCCAGTGAAACAAATAACTCCCAGGTTTTCTCTGCGATTTTTTCCGTTAAAGATTCAATGAAATAGGATCCAGAAGCGACATCAACTACTTTGCCTGCAAAGGCTTCATCTCTAATAATTAACTGGGTGTTTCTAGCCATACGTTCTGAAAAACCGTTGGACCAACGTACGGAGTTATCAAAAGGTAATACCGTAATAGATTGACACCCTCCAATTACAGCCGAAAGGGCTTGGGTAGAACTACGTAACATATTATTATTGATATCCAATACGGTTTGATTCCACGCACTGGTAATTCCATGCACCCTAATGGCATGGTTTTCTACTCCGTATTCCTTTAATACAATGCTCCAAATCGCTTTAAATGCACGGTATTTAGCAATTTCAGAAAAGTAATCTGTTCCAGTTGCAAAGGAGAAGCTAATCAATTTAGCCGCATCCGCTGGTGCAATTTCGTTGGCTACCATTTCTGAAAAAATCTCGTGAGCTAATGCCATACTAACGGCTAATTGCTGCACATTAGAACCACCTTGGTTAAAGAAATTATCACCACTTACGTTGATCAAACTCATTTTTGGAAAGTATTCCAATACCTTATTGGCTAATTCGATACGTTCTTCTAAATCTCCCATTCGGTGGTAAAACACTTCAAACGTACCTTCAAAATTTCGAGTGTCGTAATCGTTATCATTGCACCAGAAATAGTAATTCTTGATTAAATCGTAGGTTGCATTTTTAAAACGAACCTCAATATGTTCCGGTAAAATATCTTTAAATAAGATATCAAAGTTGATGTTGTAGGGAACGCTGATTTTAACGGAATCTACACCTGCATTTAATGCTTCCAACATTTTCGTGTTGGCCATGGCAGGTTTCCTGCAATTAAACTCTTGAGTGATGTACCAGTTGTCCTTGGTGTGGCTTGATTTTACGGACTGTGTCACAAAATCTGAAAATTCAGATGAAGGTGCGTTTTCAGTCGTGTAATTGGGTTGGATTTCAATCCCATCTTGCGTGAATCGGGAGAGCGATTTAAGCTCTTTACCTTTTAAATCTGCAATGATTTTTTCTTGCCATTCTTGATGACTAGTGGTTTGAAATTCTTTAAAATTCAATTTTTCCATGAACTATTATTTATTCCGTTGAATAGGTCACGAAAGTAAGATTTTGTAAGGGATTAGTCTCGTTTGAATACTCGGTTTTTGAACAGGACTACGTGGGTAAAAACAAGCGGAATTTCCATTAAAATAAAGGAATAAAGTACGGCCTGTTGGAGGTAAATATTTACTTTGGCCTCCCTTAAAAACACCATTGTATGCAGATTGTTGAACAACTTTTTAAAGAGCTAAATATTTCAAAATCAATTATTGAAAAGGTATTGGGCTTATTAAACGAAGGAGCTACCATTCCGTTTATAGCACGTTATAGAAAGGAGTTGACCGGTAACTTAGACGAAGTAGCTTTGGTGGACATTAGGGATAGGCATCAATACTGGGTCACTTTTATAGCCCGTAAGGAAACTGTTTTAAAGGCCATAGAGGAGCAAGGAAAGCTCACGGATGTCTTGAAAGAGAAGATAGAGAAATGCCAATCGGCCGTGGAATTGGAGGATTTGTATGTGCCCTATAAAACCAAGCGGAAATCGAAAGGGCAAAAAGCAATGGATCAGGGATTGAGGCCCTTGGCTATTTTTATCCAAAAACAAAACCATAGCCATTCCATAGAAAACAAAGCCTACGATTTTGTGAAAGGAGAGGTAGAGTCGGTAGAGGCTGCTTTAGAAGGAGCAGTACACATTCTAGCGGAGTGGATTTCCGAAAGTCAATGGGTACGAGATCGTATGCGAACCCAATTTCAGAAACATGCTACTGCTACTGGAAAAGTAAAGAATGGTAAAAAGGAAGAAGGCGAAAAATATACAGATTATTTTCAATTTAGTGAGCGTTGCAACCGCATAGCATCTCACCGTGTATTGGCTTTATTTAGAGGAGATAACGAAGGGATACTTAATTTTAAAATTGAAGTAGATAAAGAAACTGCATTAACGCAAATTGAACGAGGTTTAGGACGGAATTATGGTCAGAATGACTATGTAGAGAAAGCCATTAAGGAGGCGTATAAACGTATTTTACATCCCAATTTTGAGAGTGAAACCAAGAAGGGATTAAAAGAAAAAGCGGATGTCGCGTCCATTTCTGTATTTGCGAGTAATCTGCGTCAATTATTGTTGCAATCGCCTTTGGGAGCTAAAACTACTTTGGCCATCGATCCTGGATTTCGAACGGGATGTAAAGTGGCAGTATTAAATGCTTCGGGCGATTTTTTGGAAAACACTACCATTTTTCCACATGCGCCACAGCGTAAGGGGGAGGAGGCTATTCAAATTTTACAAGGATTAGTTAAAAAGTATAACGTGGAAGCCATAGCCGTAGGAAATGGAACGGCTGGTATGGAAACTGAAACCTTATGTAGAAAGGCTTTTGAGAATACGGAGGTCTCCGTGTTCTCGGTGAACGAAGCCGGGGCGAGTATTTATTCCGCTAGTGAGATTGCTCGGGATGAATTTGGGGAGTTAGATTTAACTGTTCGTGGTGCAATTTCCATTGGTCGTAGATTAATGGATCCGTTGGCTGAATTAGTGAAAATTGATGCGAAATCAATAGGAGTAGGGCAATACCAGCATGATGTAAATCAACCCTTACTAAAGCAAAAACTCACCGAGGTAGTGGAGAGTTGTGTCAACCATGTGGGAGTAGAACTAAACACCGCTTCTTATCCTATTTTATCCTTTGTATCAGGCTTAGGAACTACCTTGGCGAAGAATATAGTGAATTACCGCCAGGAAAACGGAAACTTTAAAAACCGTAAAGAATTATTAAAAGTCCCCAAAATGGGCAAGAAGACCTTTGAGCAAGCGGCTGGTTTTTTACGGATCGAAGAAAGCAATCAACCGTTGGATAATACCATTATTCACCCAGAGAGTTATGGGGTGGTTACCGAAATGGCTAAAATGAATGGAATTTCTGTCGCTGAAATGTTACGTACAAAAAGCGTTGAAAAAGAAAAATTGAACGAGCTGAATACGAAGTATGGAAAGCTAACCATGGATTTCATTGTAAACGAAATTGTGCGACCAACCATTGATCCACGGGAGCCTTTGGCCGAAATGAAAACCAATAACTTGGAAAGTATAGAGGAGTTATTTCCAGGAATGAAACTCTCGGGTACCATTAATAACATTACCAATTTTGGCGCATTTGTGAATCTTGGGATAAAAGAATCAGGACTAGTTCATATTTCGCATTTATCCAATACGTTCGTTTCTAGTATTCACGATGTGGTGCAATTGAACCAACAAGTAGATGTCACGGTGTTATCCGTAGATTTGGCCCGCAAACGTATTCAGTTATCTATGAAAGATTAGGGACGACTAATAACCCGAATTCATTTGGGTGCGAATGTTATCACCCGATGGGTTTTGAATGGCCTCTTCAATTTGCTGTAAGAAACGTTGTTTGTCTTTTCCTAAGCTCCCCTTTAATACCAAACGATTGGATGCATGATCGCTTCTAAATATGGTTTCCTTTAATTCCAGGTGTTCCATAAATAATTTCATTTCTTGAAATAACTGCACATTAGTGAGTTCTATAAATTCGCCTAAGTATCGGTTCTGGTAATGTTCCAATCCTTTATGAGCCGTTAATACGAGGGTAGAAGCAAATTTGGGCTGCGTAGCGTTTAATACCTTGGCCGAGTTAATAGCGTGTTGTTCGGTAAGGTTTAACCCACCCACACCATTAATAATCATCACCGAACTATCCATACCAGCCTCTTTTGACTTGTTCAACCCGTTAATTGTAGTCTGGTAGGTCTCGCCTTTTTGAATGGCTTCCAATACGTGGCTGTCGCCCGATTCTATACCCACATACAAAAGGTTTAAACCGTTCTCGCGTAACAAAATTAAATCCGCCATCGATTTTCGAGCCAAGTTACTCGGTGAAGCATAGGTAGAAATTCTACGTAATTTTGGAAATGTAACATTTAACTTTTCTAAGATGCGAAGTAACCGGGGAGTGGATAAAACCAAGGGGTCGCCATCGGCTAAAAACACTTTGGTAATCTGATCGGCATGGGGTAGGAAGGCCTCGATATCGGTAAATACATCTTCTTCTTTTCTGGCTTTAAAGCTTTTAGAAGTATACATTTCACAAAAGGAACATTTGTTCCAAGAGCAACCTAACGTAATTTGAATGATTAACGAACGTCCTTCACTAGGAGGTCTAAATAATGGTTCGTGATATTGAATTGGAAATGTATACATGCTGCAAATTTAGGATCTCTTTTAAATCCTACTAAACATAAGAGGTTTAGATTATTTTATAGGGATTATCCAATAAGAAACGTACCTTTGTGGCTCACTAAAAAGATATTACAAGTACATGGCTAAGTCTCAAGAAACATTTGGTAAAAAAGAAAGAGAAAAGAAACGTTTGAAAAAACGTCAAGAAAAAGCACTTTTAAAAGAAGAGCGTAAAGCGAATAAGGAAAAAGGACTTTCTTTCGAAGATCAAATTGCCTATGTGGATGAATTTGGCCAATTAACCGATACTCCACCAGATCCAACAAAAAAGGTAGAGGTAGAACTAGATAGCATTATGCTAGGCGCTGCATCTCGTGAACCAGAAGAAGAAGTGGATCCTGTACACAAAGGACGTGTAGAATTCTTTAACGATAGTAAAGGATATGGTTTCATTAAAGATATGAAAGATGGCGAAAAGTACTTTGTACACATGAGTGGTTTAATTGACACGATTGTAGAAAACAACATGGTTACTTTTGAACTAGAAAGAGGAATGAAAGGAATGAATGCAGTAAAAGTAAAACTGGATAAATAAATTCCATTACTATAACATTGGAAGAGGCTATTCCGTTGGGTAGCCTCTTTTTTTTGCATTGTATTTTCATGTTGTTGCGATTTTGTTTTAAATTGCATGCTCCGATTAACCTACGGTTTTTCACCCGAAGCCATGTATATTGGCCCCGTTAATCGACATTAAACGTTTATAAGTGTTTACACTCGTTTACAAACGTTTGTTGTCGGCTTTTGGTAGAAAAATAAGTGATAGCGGGTGTTTTGGAATGAATAATATAAATGAATAGCCGTAGAATAAACGTTTAATCTACGGTTAAAATAAAATATACATATAGCAGATATATCACACTAGTGTGATATATCCGGTTGTTGTACGCAAGCAGGAAAATGAAAATTTCGATGATATTATTTATTTTTTTATTCCATACTAGTCTTGGACTAATAAATTCGGATTTCGATAGTCCATTTATGAAAAGTGATTTTATCAAAATCTACCAAGATTTCGGGAAAAAGGCAAAGCCCAACGGACTAATTTGCTCAGTGCAAATTGATAATAAGGGAATGATGTATCAGCTAAAGGTAAATGCGCCAATAAATTCAATTGAGGATGGAAAAGTCGTTTATGTGTGTGATAGTTGTTCAGAAAACCGAGGGAAAATTATCACAATCGAATATCCAGAAAATTTAAAAGTCTCTTATTACCATTTGGACACAATAATTGTTTCCGAAAATCAACTGGTGAAAAAAGGAGAGCAAATTGGAGTGTCAGGAATATCCGGAAGAACAGTTGTTAATTGTCTTGGAGTTCGGGTGGAAAGGAATGATTCGATAATAAATCCATCGAATATAATAAAACGAGAATAGCCAGCGTACAACAATCTCTATATTTAATGCTTAAAAATGGGGTTAGGAAAGTCCTTCTCTCGTAGTCCGTTAAAGTGTATTTTTGGATTTTAACCGATGAAATATTAAAACAAAAAACACACGTTAACTCGGTTCGTGCACTTCCGAAAGCTTCGCCTTTTGAAAGCGCACTAAACATAGAGTGGCGTTGTACACAATTAACAAAATGAACGAAACAGATATAATATCAATAGAAGAGTTGAGAAATGAAATCATTCAATTCAATAATGATATGAATGTTCAAAAACTTGAAAACCTTTATCACTCAAAGTCATTTTCAGAAATCATAGGTGTTAGCAGAAAAGAATTAGTACACAGCAATTTCATAGCTTGGATATTAAATGAAAATGAAAGTCATTCTTTGGGGAAATTTCCAATTCAAAAATTTCTTGAATTATTAGTAATTCACTCTAAAGAAATTCAATTAAAAAAACACAAAGAATTATTTGACACAATAATCGTTTCGGACTATAAACTATCTGATTTACAAATTGAAACTGAAAAATCAATTACTAATGTAGGGCGGGTTGACATATTCATTGAATCGAAAATTTCATACTTAGGAAAAGACAAGAAACTGAAAATTGTGGTTGAAAATAAAGTTGGTACAAAAGAACATAGTGACCAAACAACCAAATACTTCAATCATTTTGATTCTACAAAACAACAAGAGGATATAATCCTATATGTGTTTTTAACTCCAATATCAGGTTTGGAACTAATCGAATTAACTGAACCTGAATGCAGTTCAAAAGAATTTGTCCAAATCAATTATCAATCTATGGTTGATTTCCTTTTTGAACCTGCTATCAAAAAAAATATACCCGACAGAACAAAAACAATTATTACTGAATATTTACAGTCTTTAAGTCAACCAACTTTGGACAAAGACGAAGATGAATACAAACGAGGACTAATTATGGCTTTAGGAACAGACGAAAGAAATCTATTAACAAAATTCTGGGACAAAAATCAGAAGTTAATTCTTGCAGCATTATATGCAATTAGTTCAGACCCAGAACAGGATAAAGATGTTCGAGACAATGCGACTACCGCCCTTGCCAACTTATCTAACTCAAATAAAGACAGAAGCCTATATTCAATTTCCTACAATGGAAATATCGAAATTGAGAAAATAAAAAAATCTGATATAGGACTTTCAACCATAAACATTCTTGATAAGCACGATTTAATTAATGAAGAAACCTTCAAGTTTTTAAGTACAGACAAGACTTGTAGTTTTCAATTAGTTAAAAAGTTAGAAGAAGTAACAGAAAACGAAAAGAAGTACGGGAAATATCGTATAAACTCAGAGACGGAGTTGTTTTTCAATGACAACGAATATTTTGTAGCTAGAAATTGGGGAAAACAGAACACAGATAAGTTTATAAAGAAAATGTCCAAAAAATTTAGTGCCTTAAAATATGAAAATCATAGTTAAAAAACTGTGTACAACACGGTATATAGCAAATAGGGCGTTCGGTGGTTTACGAAAGTTCAGTGCTATTTACCAACACCGCCAAATCGTTGATTTGG
>CAJXZP010000031.1 GCA_913062955.1 uncultured Flavobacteriales bacterium
CTTAGCTGGAGCACAAGTATATAATCAAGATTTAGGAGAAGTTTCAGGTACATTAACACAAGCGATACGACTACCAGGATTGACTACTGGATTATATTTTGTACAACTTGCTGGCGAACGTCAAACGACTACGTATAAATTAATTATTCAATAGTATACTTTCAGATGTATTAACAGCCTAAGATTTTAATAGTCTTAGGCTGTTTTGCTTTTACCCCCTCACGCTCCACCTATTGCCTCCTACCCATACAACAGTAACTTAAGGACCATCGGTACATTTGTGTAAAATTGGTTCCTTAGAGTCAGTACGTGTATGGCCCAATCCAAACAGGGAATAATTTTCCATTCAAGTCGTTTCTAATCCTCCCGAAACGCCTACTTTAAGTCGTATCAACTTAGCTGGGGAACGCATATATAATCAAGATTTACGAGAAGTATCAGGCACGGTAAGACAAGCGATACGACTACCAGAATTGACGATTGGATTATATTTTGCAGCACTTACTGGCGAACGTCAAACAACTACGTACACGATAATTATTCATTCGTATACGATCAGATGTACCAACAGTCCAAGATTTTAATCGTCTTAGGCGGTTATGTTTTTAGCCTTTTGCACCAAAATCATTTAAAAATTGAAACAAAGGTGTTCCGGGTGCTAGGTTCATCTTTTTACTTAATCGGTTCTTCGCAATTTTCACGGAGTTTGGGGTTATGTTTCTAATGATGGCAATTTCTTTTAAAGAAAGATTCAAAGCGATCAACCCACATAATTTCACATCATTTGGGGTTAAATTAGGATAAGCCTGTTTTAGCTTCTCAAAAAACTCCTTACTTAATTCCGCCACATATTTTTCCATTTCGAGTAAACTCCCATCCATTTGGATTTCATTATTTATGAACACTTTTACATCCGATAAGGACTTGGTGCTCACCCCCTCCATCTCGGATACTTTTTGAATGATTTCTTTTGCAAACTCACTTTTTCGTTGCAGCCCCAATGCAGATTGCGTTAATCGCTGTGTTTTAAACTCGTTAGATGCCTCCAACATTTTCTTGGACAATACATCCAACTCGGTTTTTTTCTTTTGCTCACTATTGAATTTGTATAAAATAAATAGAATCACCAAAATTCCACTAACCCCAAAAGATCCCACTAAAACTAATTTGATTCGAGCCAATTTTTCTTCTGTTTCAAATACCTTAATTTTTTCCAAACTGGTGCTCAATTTTAGCCGTTCAAATAAGAGTTCATTTTGAATGGAGTTCACTTTAATATTAGATAGCATTTTTGCATTCTTCCGAGAAACATCCTTTCCATATAAAGAATCATTTAATTGAAGTAAGAGATCCGCATATTTCAACGATTGCCGTGGTTCATGGGTTTTTTCAAATATTTGCATGTACGCTTCATAAATATCCACTCGATTCTCGCCTACCACTACCGAAGGAGGCATACTCAAATTTACCTGCAAGGCAGAGTCTAAAAAGCGTTGACTCTTTTTGAATTGAAGAGTCTCAAAGTATAGGTTCCCAAAATCAAAATAGGCATTGGCTAAAGATTTTGTATACCCATATTTTTTAGTCCGCTTAATATTCAATTTAAGAAGTCTTTCTATTTCCTGCTTTTCCTTAATGGGCAAACATTTGGCTAAATTCCCGCCAACCACGCCCACCATAACACTGTCTATAGTACTGGTCCCTTTCGAAAATTGTAACAGTGAATTTTCAAAATATACTTCCGCAGAATCGTAATTTTCCTCTTCGAATAAAACCAAGCCCAAATCGTTATTCGCACTGGCTTCACGTTTCCGCTGACTCAACTCCCGAGTCCGGAATAACGACTTAATATAAAACACTTTAGCCGAGTCATATTGCCCCAATTGCAAATACATTTTCCCAATGGCATTATTGGAATTTACATACCTCAACTGATGCTTGGCCAGATGGGTCTTCTTCAAATGCAATTTCCTGTATTTTATGGCTTCCTGATAGGCTCCCAAATTTTGAAAACCTACCGAAACATAAAGCAAGGCATTGGCTAAATTTCTTTTTGCTTTTAATTCCCCCTGTTTAATCCGTTCTACAATGGCCAAAGCCGAAGTAATCCCCTTTATCTCCTCGCCATTTTTTATATCAAAGTTTGCTCGTTTCAATAAAAACGAGACTTCCCAATCATTCAATCCATTCTTCACCGAAAAAGCAATGGCTTCCTTGGCGAAAACTTCATTTAAGGAGTCGGAATACAACCTTGTTTTCAACATTTTTGCCAAAATAGTATCGGGCTGACTCGTATTCCACAACTCTGTAACGAGACCTTCCCCGTATTCCTGAGCTACTAAATTGACGGTCCAAGACAATCCTAAAATAACGAGTAAAATTTTAAATTTCATACTTTTCAAGTATCCAATAAATAGGCATCGAAAATAAGTCATTTTAAAAAAACATTTAGGAATCTCACCCATTCAAATAAGGATAATAGTTGGAATCCCATTCCTAGGAATATCTTCTACCCATTGGAACTAAAAGACTAGGACATCAAGGGTATGAATACCCCGTCCTTAGAACTGCTTTTTTGGGGTCACTTTATAAAACGTATAGGCATCATCAAACTGTACACTAGAGAAACTATTGTGACTCAAAATTCCATTTTTATATTTCTGAAGTTCCGTTGTTGGAGTTACGGTTACCTTATCTCCATTAATCACCAGATTTAGCTTGAGTTTATTAAATCCGGGAGTTACATTTACCCATTTGTAATAAAACGCGCCTTCTAAGGTGATCATGTATTCCAATTCAGGGGCAAAGTTATTTCTTAAATATTGGTCAAAGAACCAGGAGTAATCGTCCCCTGTTTTCTGATTCACCCACATTTCAAAATCGTTGGATGAAACCACTTTATACTTGGCCGACTGGTAAAAAGATTTAATAATATCGAAAAACAAAGAATCGTTCTCTAATTGTCCCCGAAGGGTATGTAATACCCAAGAACCCTTCCCATATACATCTGCATTTTTATGAGAGTCAAACCATCGTTTACCCACCACTCCAATCACAGGATATTTGTTTCCAATCATTATCCGTTGCCAGTACATTTCATTTAAATAAGCTTTTTCACCTTCCGTTTTTTCCAAATAAAGTGCTTCCGAATATGTAGCAAAACCTTCCTGAATCCACACATCCGATAAGTCGAAAGCCGTGACACTATTCCCCCACCATTCGTGGGCAATTTCATGGAGAATAATATAATCTGTCGTCTGGTTAACATCATTCTCATACCCATTTCCATAAGCAATAGCTGTTTGATGCTCCATACCTGCATAAGGCGACTCAATCAACTTAAATCCATCTCGGTACCAAGGATATTCACCGTACAACTCTTCATACACATTTAAAATGCTTTCTACTTGATCAAAATGACTTTTAGCCCGGTAAACATTTTTAGACAAAACGTAGTAATCTAGTTTCATTAATTTTCCGTTAAGCCCATCATACTCCTCTGCGAAATGTTTGAAATCCCCTACATAAATAGTTACGTTGTAGGTATTTATTGGATAAGACACAAACCAATCAAACGTTTTCCAATCTCCTTCTACTTTACTTCCTTCCAACTGTCCATTACCTACGGCAACCATGTCTTTAGGTACCGTATAATGCAATCGCATACTGTCCGGTTCTTCGGAGGTATGATCTTTTAGAGGCCACCATAAACTGGCTCCCTCCGACTCACAGGCAACACCTAACCACGGATTTTTTTCGGTATCTTTTTTCCAAACAAACCCACCATTCCATGGGGGACTTTTCGCTTCTACCGGTGAACCAAAGTATGTTATTTCTAGGGTCATCGCCTCTCCTTTTTTATAATGCCTATTAATAAAAATGGCCCGTTCCTTTCGAGAATAATCCAATTCCGTATTGGTTTCTAAATCCATCAAACTAGCAATACTCATATTAGGATGTAAATCCAATTGAAACACGTCAAAATCCGAAAGTGCATCCCCGTAAATACCTACTTTACCTTCCAGAGTTTGTGTTTCCGGAATTGCCTTTATTGAAAGGTCATAATAATGCACCTTGAAACAATCTCTAAAGGGGGTCATTTCACCGAGTAAATTAATCTCCTCCGAAAATTCTGGAATTTCACCAGGTTTCTTCGGATTATGCACTTCATAATAAATCCCAAATAATTTACAAGACGCCATCATTAAAGGCATCATCATAAATAGAAGAACAAACCTAAAACAGGTTTGGGTCGAAAAAGAATTCTTGTTTCTCATGGATTTGTAAAAAACGATTCGGATATCATCACTTTAAGTAAAAAAATGAAATACATCCTTCAAACTTGCGGCAATAATAACCAATAAATCCCACTAGAACACCCAAAATTCCATCTACAAAAAACGGCCAGATTTTGATCTAGCCGTTCCTAATAATTCAATCTAAAATGGAGTCCATAATTAGTGCATTACCATCTTTTCAATCCCCACATTCACGCCATCTCCTACTTTGATAAAGTAGGTTCCCTTCGCCCATTTGGAAGTGTTTATGGAAATGGTTTCTTGGTCTGAAACAGGCGCTACTTCACGCGTAAAAACCTGTTTTCCAGATACATCTCTTATTACAATTTTCACTCCATTTGTTGGCCAATTAGTCAGTTCAATATGGACTTCATCATGAACTGGATTGGGGTAGATGTTCAGGTTTTGAGATAAGTCCACGTTCGTCATTGAATTCGGTTCCGCTCCTTTCACATTTAAATCAAATCCAGATGCTCTAAACCATACCCCTTGATTGGAAATAGAATCGCAAAAGGTATCTATACACCCATTATCATCATCAATAGTTACACATAAATTAAACGGCCCGTTAGTGGTATAGCTATGGGTAGGGAATTGCAAATTGGACGAGCTGCCATCGCCAAAGTTCCAGGAGTACGTTAAATTACTTCCAATGGAACTATTGATCACATTTACGGAGCTGTTTACCGAATCATAATAAACAGAAAAACCTGCTTGACAAGCTAAAGGAGATCCTACTCCGGTTATACTAAGGGTATCCAAAAAGAAACTCACGCAACTTGTATGGGCAATGGAGTCATTGATGGTTAAAACCACGACAAAATTTCCATTGGTTTGATACACATGATCAGGATTTGCAAGGGTTGATGTGGTTCCATCACCAAAGGACCAGTGAAGCTGTGTATAGGTTCCTAAAGAAAGATCTGTAAACCCCATATTTCCGGCTCCATTGTTTGTATAGGAATAAACCGCTTGGTTCGCACATATATTAACTTGATAACAACCAGAAGTATCGGCACAAATGCCATTACTCATAGCAACTTTATAAACACCAGTAATAATTGGAACAAACTCTTGCAAGGTGGCTCCAGCGACAATCATATTTGAATTACAGTCTATCCATTGGTAAGATAGTCCTGATTCTTGAGCTCGTAAGGTATCTGAAGTTTGCACAACAGAAGAATCAATGGTACTTAAGATTAAGTCCAAAGTAATAATGCTATCACACCCTACACTGTTTAGTAAGGTGTGCACTGCGTTGGGATTGCTGGAATAATACGTTATTCCATTTATCCAGGTAAAGGTATCGCATGCGGTAATTACATCGGTGAAACTAGTAGGACTGGTAATGGTTAAATCCAAGGTGATTATGCTATCACAACCGTTATTATTTTGAAGCGTATCGCTAATGGAATTTACACTGGAGAAATACGTTATTCCATTTATCCATGTTAGACTGTCACAAGCAGTAATTACATCGGATCGATAACTGGTATTGAAAATGGTTAAGTGGAGGTTTATTACACTGTCACATCCCACATTATTGGTTAAAGTATACGTTGGGACATTTGTACTGGAAGTATACATAACTCCATTCCAACTTAAGGAATCACATGCAGTTATTGGTATTACTGTTACGGGTGAATTTAAGAGGGTAAGATTAAGAGTAATCACACTATCGCATCCGGCAGAATTTGGCATCACAAATTCATCTCCAAAACTCGAGAGTAAATAGGTCTGTCCATTTAACCAGGAATAGGGTCCACAGCTGACTACGGTATCGATTGAAATGCTATTGTAACATACCTCAGTAGCCCCTACTTCTCTAATTCCAAGAACATACGCATTTTGGGCATCCGTACTATCTAATGGATTCCCCCTATTAATAGCCACCGATCCAGGCCCAGGCATTAAAGTAGGTATACCTCTACCATTATTAATAAGGGGACCTAGGTTCAAGCTGTTAGCGTTCACATTTACTTGATCGGTACTCACGGTATCTGTTCTTGAAATATCTGAATAAATATTATAGCCAGATTGAATTGCAAGAAGTGCAGTAGGGACATTACCACCAAGGTTATTACTAAAAATGTTACTCACATTATAAAAGATTATAGAACTGGAGTGAAAATTAACTCCCCCCATCCTTTGCGCTGAATTAGCTACAAAGGACGAGTTCCTTAACTTAATAACGTTACCAGTGCCATTGTTACTTTCGCAATGAACTGCTCCTCCATATCCATAATTTCCATACACATGGTTTTGATAAAACGTAGATCCAATAATTTCAAGTCTCACGGTAAGCCATCCAGTACAAAACAAACCACCTCCTCCATCTATTGACGTATTATTATTGAATGTGCAATAACTAATATATGTTTTGGCAATGTCTTGGCCAAAAACATGGACCCCACCACCACGCCTTGCGGACGAATTATGATCAATAATGGTACTGGAAATATTTACGATGGTTCGATAGCCATACACTCGCAATCCACCTCCCCAACCGATAGAACTTGTACAATTATTATGGGAAATAACCGATTTATTTATGTTTACATCAACGGTATTAACTCCATCAATCTTCATGGCTCCCCCTCCACCTGGAGCATTATTATGAATAAGTTTCACCTTATTCAATTGGACAAATATACTATCCGAAGAGAAAAAAATGCCTCCGCCTTCACTGCCAGCCCAATTGTTTGTAAACAAACTATTAGTTACAACCAAAGCACTATTAATTCCTGCATTTTCTAAGGATACCGCACCACCACACCTAGCTGTGCTATTATCTCTAAACACGGAGTTTCTAATAATAAGGGAATCCACTGCTAAAGCCAAAATGGCTCCGCCTGAAGTATTCCAAAGAGGGAAAGTATGGTATTGATATGCCCAACCGTTTACCAAAACCAAAGAATCCAATTCTACCTTAGTGCAATTGGATATTTCAAATATCCTAACACTACCACCTCCTGAAATAAATAACGTATCTGTGGTATTATATAAACCATTAATCTTTACCGATTTACTGAACTCCAATGCAGAATTCAAAACGATACTATCACTTCCATTTGCAATTAAGTTAGGGTTAAACCTAATGGTATCTCCAATAAGAGCTGAATCTACTGCCGCTCGGAATGAACCATAGCCTGCGTTACTAATACTATCTACCTGCCAAACAGAGGCTTTTACAATTAGAGTATTCAAAAAGAATAATGGTAACAGGCAAAACAATCGAACTTTCGAAAGAAACATCATAGAATTATGGAGTTTAAGGTTTCCTACTACAGACGTTTTTCCATCCAAAAAGTTTCCCCGTCATTTCCGAATACTTAATCTTTTTTGGTTGGAAGTTTCGACAGGAACCGTTTAAAAAAGGACTTCATTATTTTCAAATCCTTTTTAACGGAGTCCTTTTCAAATTGGCTGACTTTATTCTTTTCCTTAGCCCAGGATGCTTTTAGGATATTTAAGTCGGATTGAATCGATTTTTTTTCGAATGGACTTATTTTACCTTTTAATTCATTTATGAGTTTGGAGATTTGAACATTTATTTTGGCTCCTTTCGCAGAGTTTCCCCAAATTTCTTTTAGTTCTTGCCACGATGGTTCTTCTTGCATCATTTTAATTTTGGTGTTATACAATCCAATAATTTTTTACGAATTCTTTTCATTTTAACTGCAATATGGTTTTCGGTCAATTGGGTGATTTCAGCGATTTCCTTATAGGCTAATCCTTCCAAGTTAAGCACTATTATTTTTTGTTCATTATCCTCTAAACAAGAAATGCAATCGTACAGAGCTTTATACTTTTCTTGTTCCCTATCATTTTCAAGGGATTCGGTAGGTTCAAACGATAAAGATTCCAAACTAACCGTATTATTATTTCCCGATTTTGATTGTTGTTTTTTTCGGATACATACATTTAAGGCAATTTTATACACCCAAGTATTCCGACTTGAGTTTCCCTTAAAGCTAGCGAGTGATTTCCAAATTTGAATCACCACCTCTTGAAACAGGTCTTCTGGTTCTATGGGCGATACGGCATATATTCTACAAATCCTGTAAATACTATGCTTATGCTCCTCCAAAACTGTTTTTAAAACTAATTCTTCTTCTTTTTTTTGCATTACTCTGATCTATCCTCTACTCCTATTAGTGACACCAACATTAAAAATATGACACGAAAACATCTTTATATTTCAAATCATTAAATTATAGTGAACATCCCTAGGATTCGTACCGCAACATCACAAGAGAATTCGATGAGAAATTTAAACTGCGAAAACACAGATCGCACTACCCATCAATCTCCTCGATCATTTTAATAGCTTCTACTCTCGGAGGGTAAATTTTGGATACGATAACACCCACTATCATAGCCACAGCAAAGGAAGGCGCAAGAACATCCAATGCAACGAAATACTCTCCTACATCTGCCATTTCTTTGAATACAAAATTGAATAATATGACCGATATAAAACCGGAAATCATGGATGCAATGGCTCCTTTTTCCGAATATCCTTTCCAAAAAAGGGTGAGAATAATCACGGGACAAAAAGTGGCGGCTATTCCGGACCAACCAAAAATAATGACCCAAAAAATCTGCCTATCGGGGGACACATAGTCCATCACCATAGCAATTAGTAAAGCGGTAAATGCCATAATGATGGTGGCAATTCTAGAAATTTTAGTCAGATCTTCATCCTTTATTTCTGGTCGAAATATCTTTTGGTAGAAATCGCGTGTGATGGCGCTGGAAGCTAAAATTAACAGAGAATCAATGGTGGACATAATTGCCGATAAAACAATGGCAATAAAGACAGCTACCAATAATGTAGGTAAGAAACTTTCGGTGATCATACTGAGTACGTCTTCTCCATTATTTCCTAAAATGGCTTCTGGGTCTTGCCCTTCTTTTGTAAAATATATCCGTGCAAGAATTCCGATCGATACCGCAGCAGCATCCGTAAACAATGTAAAAGCAGCAGCTACCCATTTTCCTTTGTCAATTTCACTTTCATCTCTAATAGACATAAACCGAACATACACTTGGGGTGAACCTAGAAATCCAAGACCAATCATAGAGAATCCTAAAATGGTAAACAAATTCATCCACGGATCCGAACTTCGGCCCATTACCTGGGTTAAGGTAGGATCTATGGCATTCAAACCATCAGTAACTCCTGTTCCGTGATCCATCGAAAACCAAACCACGATAGGTAGAAGCACCAAACCAAAAAACATGAGTAATCCTTGAAACAAATCGGACCATACAGCTGCAACAAAGCCACCAAAAAAGATATAGGATAGGACGATAAAAAAACCAATTAAGGCACCTATTTTATAGTCAATTCCGAGCATGGACTGAAATGCGACCCCTGTTACATCGATCTGAGATGCGACATAAATCACAATGAAAATAACAAGGACCGATGCGGCAATAATTCGAAGGGTATGTGTGGTGGATTTAAAGTGACTTTGGAGATAATCAGGAATAGTAATAGCCCCATAAATGTCTGATCTTTTTTTGAATCGTTTAGCCATAAATTGCCAGGAAACAATAACTCCAAGGAGCTCTCCAACTACTACCCAATACCCAGAGTAACCTGCCATGGCTCCCATACCTGTGAGTCCTATGAGTAACCAACCAGATTCGCCTGTAGCTCTGGCTGAAAAAGCCACCGCCCAAAAACCCATATTTTTTCCACCCACATAATAATCGCTCATCCCCTTTACTTTTCGGGAGGCGAGTATTCCAATGAGAAATAAGACCCCCACGTAAAGTGCGAGAACAACTATTTTAATTATAAATTCTTGGTCCATCATAGAAATGAAATTTTGTGCTATTCGGTCAATTAATTTGAAATTCGTAAACACTAATAAATTTGGGTGTACCCGAATTATTAGAAAGTACAAAATGCTTAAAAAAAATGAAATAGATTGTAGTTTTTACATAGAACTTCCTTAAAAGTACTCCAGAAAACATAAAAAGCAATACATTTGCCGTACCATTATGTTAGACAAAACACGTCTAAAATATTGGTTGGATTTAGGGAATGACCTTGGATTTGTACATGTAATGAACAGAAATAAGCAATAAACCATTTTGAATTCGAACGAACAAAATCAGCAAACAATAGAATCAGTAAACGAATTAGTAACCGCCTTATCTGAAGGTGAGAGGACAAGTTATACTGACATAGTACGATCTATTACCCTACCGAGTAGTGCATTTGACTCCTTTTGCTCCTGGTCGCAGGACTCCTATACCAGAAACTGTATTGTTGAAAACGACAAATTTGAATTGATCCTGCTTTGTTGGGAGAAAGGACAGTTTACACCGATTCATGATCATGGAGGTGAAGAATGTTGGGTAAAAATAATTGAGGGTGAATTTCGGGAAACCATTTATAAACTGGATGAAACTGGTGAACTCAATTTAGTTAAATCAGCGACCTCAAAAACGGGTGATATCTCCTATATGATTGATTTTATGGGGTGTCATCGTTTAGAAAACCTTTCCAATAAAAAAAGTATGTCCCTTCATTTGTATGCTAAACCCATACGTAACTGCCAATGTTTTGATGAACACACAAAAACATTTGTGCGCAAGGATTTGGTGTATAGCACCGTTTCAGAAATGATGATGAACTTAAAATAAAAAATTAAATGTCTGATATTAGTAGTGATTTAGTTCTATTTAATGAACTCGTTGAAATCTTAATAAATGAAGAAAAGAAGCATCCAGTAGCGGATCGCATAGATTCCAATAAACTATACGAATCCATTGACCTTTCGCTGAATGCCTCCCCAATGGTGGATGACGAATTTAAAACGGTACTGAAAGATGTACTTGTTTCGACACCCAAAACGGCTACTAACTTATTTTTCAATCAACTTTTTGGCGGTAGACAAAGTAAAGCTGTTTTAGGTGATCTACTTGCGGTTATGCTCAATAACAGTATGTATACCTATAAGGTAGCTGGTCCTCAGGTTGGGATTGAACAAGAGATTATCCGACAATCTTGTCAATTAATTGGTTACGGATCTCAAAGTAATGGAACCTTCCCTACCGGTGGTTCCATGAGTAATTACATGGCTTTGATCATGGCTCGGGATGCCAAAGATCCTAAATGTAAATTGGAAGGTATGACTAAGCCATTGGTGGTGTATACTTCGGAAGAGTCGCATTATTCGAATGCCAAGAATGCTAGTTTTGCGGGAATTGGAAGAAACAATATTCGATACATTGCAGCCGATTCGCAAGGAAAAATGATTCCTGCAAAATTGGAAGAGCAAATTATTCAGGATCTAAATGATGGATGTATTCCTACCTATTTAAATTGTACA
This sequence comes from uncultured Flavobacteriales bacterium, assembly GCA_913062955.1. Lineage (GTDB taxonomy): Bacteria > Bacteroidota > Bacteroidia > Flavobacteriales_G > Salibacteraceae > CAJXZP01. Next base: position 11,651 of record CAJXZP010000031.1, read on the forward strand.
GCAGGTACCACGGTTTTGGGAGCTTTTGATCCTATTCATGCCTTAGCGGATATTACCGAGAAATATGGGATTTGGCTTCATGTAGATGGTGCCTATTCTGGAAGTGTGATTTTTAGTGATACCTATAAGCACTTGGTGGATGGGATTGAAAGATCAGATTCATTCAGCTACAACGCACATAAAATGTTGGGGACCCCAATGACTTGTTCTATCATTTTGGTCAAGGATAAAAAGCATTTACATAATTCGTTTAATAATGAAGCGGAATATCTGTATCAAACAGATGGTGACGACTTTAATCTAGGTAAAACTTCGTTCCAATGTGGAAGAAGGAATGATGCCTTGAAATTTTGGACGCTTTGGAAATCGGTGGGAACCCAGGGATTGAAACAAATTGTAGATCAACAATTTGAATTGGCAGATGTGGCCCGTGAATACGTGAGTCAGCATTCGGATTATACCTTATATAGTTACGATGATTCAATCTCTATCTGTTTTAACTATAAAAACATTGATCCAGCAGCTCTTTGTACCGCCCTGTATGAAAGCCAAATTACGGTGGTTGGATTTGGAGCCTTTAAAGAAGAGACCTTTATTCGCTTGGTTACCATTAATGCAAATAATGAGAAATTAGACATTTTAAATTTCTTTCAAGTACTGGAAGAATTTGCAGCGAAGACTCCTGACTTACTAAAAGTAAAAGAAGAACTTCAAGAAATCGCATAATCACTTTCGAACAAGCAACGGATAAATTTTTATTCGTTGCTTGTAAACGATAGCATTTGAGCTAAATATTTATTTCCTCCTTCCAGACTCCCCTATTCTGGAATGTTTCCCTCTTTGTTATTTTCCCCATTTCAATAAAACAAATAAAACGAGTTCCATGGCCACCCCAAAAAGATCTCATTTGGTGACTACTGGGAAAACTTGTGGATTACAACGTATTACAAATTTTAAATTTACATTCCTATAGTCGTTGGTTTTATTCGCATTCCATGGGTTAACTCCCTTTTTGACACACGTAAATTACCGGTCTATTATATTCAGTTTTTGGCTTTATAGCTGGATTTAGTAATAGAAATAGCACCGATTTAAATCAATTTCACATCTGCTTGGATCTCTAAAAGAGTCGGCCCTGGATGTTAAAAAGCTGTATAAACGCCTCTTCTAATCCTTCTTTTGTGGTCACTTTTAATCCCAAGCCACCACAACTAGTGGCGTAGGCTGCAAAATCTTGATTTACCAAATCGGTCGCCCATTTATCCCAACCACCTGCACGTTGCTCTTTGGATATTTTACCTAGTTCATTGTTATTCAACACAATGACTTTAATGGGCATTTGATATTTCACCAAAGTCGTAAACTCCGCTAAATACTGACAAATACCCCCATCGCCAGCAACGGCAATAACAGGTCTGCTCTCCCCCACCGCAGCCAAAACTCCAATAGCAGCCGGTAAAGCAAATCTCTGACACTGACTATGACTATGACGATGACTATGACACTGACTATGACGATGACTATGACTATGACTTTGACAATGAATCTGGATTTGGTCTTAGTCTTCGTCTTTTTTTTAGTCTTGGCTTTAGCCTTAGCCTTAGCCTTAGCCTTAGCTGTTAAAATTAAAGGTGAACAGCTAACATTCAGAAATTAACAGTTATTTATTTACCGTTTAATAAATTTTATTGCGGACTGCTTATGGTTTTCTAATCGAATAAAATAAAGCCCAATAGGTAAATCGGAAACATCCATACTTGCGGATGAGACCACGGTTAAGGTCTTTATTAATTGCCCGGTAGAATTATATATCTGTACCTTTTCTGAGGTCTGCCAATCCGCCATTTCAATCGTTAGGGTTTCTGATACAGGATTTGGAAAAACACGCCAATTAATAGTTTGAAGGTCGGTATTCCTATTGACTATTCCAACGGTACCTCCACAATCATATTCAATCGCATATGAATTCGTATCCAAGGGGCAATTACTAATTGGATCAATAAGCTTACATTCATACTTTCCTGTACTCGTGACTAATAAGGTATCTTCATTGGACATATTTATTAACAAGGTATCATTCTTATACCATTGAATTATTTCAGATCCCGAGAGAAAACCACTGGTATGTAATACGGCAAATTTAACGGTATCTCCTTCGCAAGGGTTTCCTAATGCATCAAAGTAATAACCAGACCAGTGATGGCTTTTTGAAAACATTTCTGATAATTCGGAACACCCATTAAGGGTGGAAATCACGGCAAATCCCGAAATATTATATTGCGTGTAATTGACCAAATAGCGGTTGGTTTCTGGTAATACGGAACCACTGACTACCCATTGATACGAATCTGCGGGTTCGGTCCAAAGGGTATCTTCCTTGCATAACCAAGGATTAGCGGTTGTTATGGTTGGGGTATGGTTACAAAACTGTAAAACGGTATCCTTAAAATGGGTATACGTTCCTTGCAGGTTACAAGTTGTGGTTGTTAGACCTACGGTATAGGTTCCATTTGCCAAATAGGAATGGCTGGGCGATTGTGCGTTGGAAGTGGTATTATCTCCAAAATCCCAAAAATAACTTTGTCGAACATTTTGCATATTTATCCCATTAAAGTAAACTTTATTTACACCCGCTCCTGTGGAATAGCGAAAATCAGCAATGGGGAGTTTCTTATAATCCCACGTATTTAGTTGGTCGTAAACGATCGTTTTGGCGGCATTTCTAATGATAGCGGCCTCGGTGGCATTTAAACCAAAATCGTAGGAAATGAGGGACGGGTCTTTTTTGAATATGGAGGCATAAAAACAACAGGCAGCGGCATAAGACCCAGCTGTGGATGGATGACTTTGGTCTGACTGATACAGTTCAATAGTCGAATGATTTTCTCTGAGGTAACGCCAAACCACTGATACCGGAGAAACTTCTCCATTTACATATTTAGTGAAGTCCAAATACCGATCTCTTAAAGTAGAATCCATCCCTTCATAGGTACACATTACCGGGAAGGAAGGACAATTGTTTAAATCGCCATTTTTTCTGCCCCAAGTCATATATGGCATAATGGTCGCACATGGGTTTGATTGCCGGATGAGTTGAAACAAATTACTGTACCCATTTGCAAAAACATTGTGATTCGTGATGGGTTCTTGACTTTGTCCTTGCAAAACAATGTAATCCCATCCTCCAATAGCGATCTTACTTTGACTAGGAGGTGAGAGGCTATGATCTATTAGCTGATATCCTCCAGGGGTATTACTTTCATAATTCAAGGTATCTCCAACAGAGAGTGCGATATCACTGATGATTTGGGGTAAATTATTTACCCCAGTATAACTATTTCCTAGAAATAGAACTCTATGGCTACTTTGCGCACTCAGGTTCGTTCCCGTCATAAATAGAAACGTAATAACAAGAAGTAGTTTAGCGGAATATCGTGTCTTTTTCATACAAATTCATGGGATTACAAACAGCAACCTTTTTTAATGAAGTAATTACTGTTTCAAACGAATATGGGTACGATGGGTTGCCCAAGTTTACGACACTTTTGTACAAACCCAATAAAAAAACCAGTAACCCACTCGTTTACAAGGAGTTTTCTTAACACGAATTAGCTATTCCAAAATACCGATTACTTACTCAATATCCTATCTGCAACTTGTCTCGCATCTTGGCAATAAGTATCCTCCCCTTCTAGTTTCCATTCGCCTGTTTTCTCCAGGTAAAACCGAACTGTTTTTTCAACTACCTGTGCGTATCCTCCATTTAATGTTAACATACTTTCCACCTTTTCCATATACTCATTCTTGCTTAGTTCATCGGTTTGTACCAACCCCCATAACCTACTAATACGCTTAGATTGCTCTTTGTGAATTGGACTAGTGGCTTTAAAAGCCATTAAAAAAAGAGATAATGCTTTCGCTTCTTTGGATGGTTTTTCGTTGTTTTTTTTCATGCTGTTTATTATAAACTAAAGATGTATATCCCTGATAATTTCAATTTTCAATCGATTTTTTACCGTTTATTTCTTTCCATGACCCACCACTTGAAGTGGTGTTTAGTTTGTCTTCGAAAGACGATACCACGTAAATCACAAAAAAAAATCAACTATTTTGAGAGCGGACAAAGGTAAGCAACTGCCCTACTCCTTCACCACATGAACAAACAACATTTCGTTTCTTATTAGGATTCCCAATTACTAAGAAATCTGGACTATGGATAATGGATAAAAGACTATGGATAATGGACTCTGGATTATAGACTATGTAAAATGGACTATGGATTATAGACTATGAATAAAGGATTATTGACTATGGATTTGAGATAAGGGATTATGGACTATGGGTTTGAGGATCCACCTATTTAGTCCAGATTACTAGAGAATTCCTTGAGGTCTGGAGGACCAATGAGGGTCATTATTTCAACGATATCTTCTTCTATCCGATAATATATACTATCGGATCCCGAAACACCTTATTCATATATCCAAATAGCAATTCTTCAAAAGGAGTCCCGTATATCATTCCATGGGTATTCGGATCAAAAAAAAGGAGAGGTAAACCTCTCCTTTCATTATGCATTAATGTAATTGATAGCCATTCTTATCGGCATAAACCCAACCACTAGTCCTCTTAGCTATGATGAATCTGTTAATCTACATGGGTGAATAATTTATTGACAATTTTCCAGTCCCCATTAATTTTAGACAAGGACAACAAATCGATGTAATTATAGCCTAACATGGGTAATTGCGCTTTTACCATCGCATTATTCCCAATTATTTCTAGGGAAAGGATTTCCATCTTGAAAAGTTCTACTAGCTCTTTCGGACTTTTTCTATTCCGTACTCCTTCGATGTATTGCTTAGCGGTTTTAAAATATGGGCTCCCCATGATATCTCCAAACAATAGCGCTTCTGGATAAAATACCGACTCTAACTGCTCACTATTTCCAGAATAAATCCCATTAAAGTATTCGGAAACAACGGTTTCAATCTCTTTTGAATAGGTAACGCTCATTCTTATTTACTTTTAATTAGATTCAACAATTGTTTGGCTACCAAAGCAGACGACTGCGGATTTTGCCCGGTAATCAACCATCCATCTGTAATGGCAAAACTGGACCAGTCTGCGCCTTTTTGATAAATAGCACCCCGTTCGCTCAACATGTTTTCTATTAAAAACGGAACAATTTGCGTTAATCCAACAGCCGCTTCTTCTCCATTTGTAAATCCGGTCACGTTTTTTCCTTTGACCAAAGCTTGCCCATTGGCTGCTTTTACATTTTTAAGAGCTGCGGGTGCATGACACACAAAAGCAATGGGTTTATTATGGGCATAGAACGATTCAATTAATTGAATGGAATGTTTGTTTTCCGCCAAATCCCATAATGGACCGTGGCCTCCTGGATAAAATACGGCATCGTAATCGGACTGATTTACATGGGCCAATTTTCGGGTATGACTAAACTTTTTTTGTGTTTTTTCATCCTTGAAATAGCGTTTTGATGCCTCGGTTTGAAAATCAGGAGCGGTACTTTTCGGATCAATGGGAGGCAATCCTCCTTTGGGAGATACAATATCCACCCGGATTCCCAGGTCTGTAAGATAGTAGTATGGTGTGGCGAATTCTTCGATCCACAAACCCGTTTTCTTGCCAGTATCCCCTAATTGATCGTGAGAGGTTACCACAAATAAAACTTTAATTTTCTTTTCTTTTTGTGCAAATCCTACATTCGACAAAAGAGTCACTAATCCGATCAATAAATATTTATGTAATGTGTTCATTTTTTATGTGTTTTTTAGTTAAAAATTAAATGGCATGTCCAATAGAATGCCCACCTGCTACATTTAGGGTTTCACCGGTTACAAAATTTGAAGTAGCTAAATAATAAGCAGCTTCCGCAATTTCGTGAGCTTCCCCAATCCGGTTTAATACATGTAAGCCTGCCAAACTATCGGCATCTTCAATTCCAATTTTACCTTGCAACGGACTTCTAATAATTCCTGGAGCAATGGTGTTAATTTTAATGTTATCCTTACCAAATTCGGCCGCTAATTGTCGCGTTAGTGCATGAATTGCCCCTTTACTGGTTAAGGGAGCTGTAGCCGGAAACCCACCAATGGCATGGTCTACCAACACCGTTCCCATATTAATAATGGATCCTGCTTTCTGTTTTAGCATTTGAGGAATTACGGCCTGGGATGCAAAATAGGTTCCTTTAAGATTGACCTTCCAATACAGATCCAAATCACTTTCTTTTACTTCCAAAAAAGGCTTGGGAGCAAATAAACCTGCGTTGTTAATTAACACATCTACCGAATTGAATTTTTGGAGAGCCAATTCCACCAACCGTTGACCGGTTTCTGGTTTACTTATATCGCCCGCTAAATACACGGCATTTTTAGGAGAACCCAATTCTATATATGCCTTCCTTAAGTTTTCTTCATTCGAAGAATTCATTACCACTTGGCTGTTTTTTTGAATAAATAACTTCGCCATTTCTTTTCCAAGGCCCATGGATGCCCCTGTAATAATTACTGTTTTATTTTCCATCTTAGTCCGTTTGTTTTCCTAAATATTGCTTCCCATTTACGCCCCAATTGCCTGTCGGAATTTCATCAATAACGACATGCGTTGTTTGTGGGTTTTTGTGAAGGATGTCTACCACGAGCTGTGTAGCTCCTTCTATTAATTGACGTTTTTGATCCTGTGTTACTTCTTCGTCCGTAACTCTAATGTTAATGTATGGCATAACTTAATTATTAAATTAATTGTCATGCAAAGTTGAAGCGGAACTACAATTTTGGAAAGGAGGGTTATCACTTCTTTGAAGTGAGGTAGGTCACATTTTGGAATAATAAGGAGGCAAAGGTTTACGTATTTAACCGACTCAACGTTTCTCTAGAAACCCCTAAGTAAGCCGCAATCATTTTTTTAGGAACCCGTTGAAACAGTTTTGGGTATTGGCAAAGCAACAAATTGTATCGTTCTTTGGTGGAATTCTTTAATAAGGATAACACCCTGTTTTGTTGCGCAATACGACCCATTTTACTCTTTTTTGCCCAAAAACGTTCCATTTTATGCATTTCAGCAGTCAATTTGTCTCTATCTTCAAATGTGATATATAACAGTTCACTATCCTCTATACAATCAATAAATGTTTTGGATTCGGTTTGCATGACAAAGGATTCATAATCGGTAATCCACCAATTTTCCATTCCAAATTGAAGAATATGTTCTTTGCCATTCACATCCATGAAATAACTTTTCAAACACCCTTTAATGATCCAATATTCCTTGGTTACAATTTCACCTTCTTGAACAATGTATTGATGTTTACGCTTTTTGACGGATCTAAAATGACTTAATACAAAATCAAATTCCGCATCCGTAAGGCTTATAATTTCTTCAATATGTTTTCTTAATGGATGCATCATTTTATTGGTAATGAGTGAACAGCTTGCTTTGGAATAGACCGATTCTTAAAAGCAGCGAAACTACTATTTTAAAGGTTTCAAAGGACTTCTATCCACACCAATTCCTAATCCAAGACATAAAATCTCTAGTTCGGCAATCAGTGCGGGTTTGAATAGTGTTTACCTACAAAAACAAATAAATCCTGAACCCCACTTTGAATAGATAAGATTAGTTTCTCACACGATAATACTTTGATTACCCAAGTTTACGAAATTCGGTTGCAGCATGCCGAGGTATCGGAATACGGTCCATGGATTACGTAGGTATTAGGTAGCTGTTCCATTTTATTTAATCTCTACTAATTTAAAGATTACCGTGCTTGCATTTGGATACGTATATTTCCATTCTACAAAACCTGTTGAATTTTCAAATAAAGCAGTCATTTTGTATACACCCTCCTTTTGTATAAGGGATGTGTTTTGCCCTTCTATTCGCCAACATTCTTTTTTTTCACCTAAGACAGAACAGTTTTCTTTCTGACCAATACTAATTTCTTGTTGAATGGTTTTCCCTGTTTGATCTCCGTAACCATTAATAAAGCTATGGGTAGACGAAATTTTATAGCCTTCTTTTGGAGGAATCATTATCTTCGGATAAGGAGCAATGGTCAGTTTGCTCAATTCAATTAAATGTATGGGTACTTGGATTTCCAAGGATTCTCCATCATCGGTAATACCTCTCCAATTTTCATTTTTATTGGCGGAACTTATCGAATACCAAAAGGCTTTTTTTTGATGGAATAAACGAAGGAAACCAGAGGATTCAATCCTCATAACTAAGGTATCAAAATATTGAACCCTATTGGCGGAGTCCAATTTTTCCACCCTATAGAAATACTCTTTCCCAACGGAATAAACGGAACTATTTACTTTAGCGGTCGAACAGGATGTAAAAGTTAAACCGAGAATTAAAATCACTAACTTAATCATGGCAAAAAAATTCAACTCCAGTCCGCATAGGATGTTTAACCTTTGTTAACCCTAATGGGTTCTATGTTTTTTTACTTTACTTCAGGAATTTCACTATTCTTTACTGGAACAACGACTACACCATCCCTATCAATGAAGCCATAAAATCCGTTTTGTTGCACTAACGCCCAGTCTGGATGATACGTTCCAAAAGCAAATATCTCTTCGTACTGTGGAGCTACCACTTCCTTTCCATCGCTATCAATAAAACCAAAAAGACCATTATTTTGCACCAATGCCCAATCGGATTGATACGTTCCAAAAGCAGAAATCTCTTCGTACTGTGGAGCTACCACTTCCTTTCCATCCGTATCAATGAAACCATAAAGACCCTTGTTTTGTACCAATGCCCAATCGGATTGATACGTTCCAAAAGCAGATATTTCTTCATACTGCGGTTCTACAACTTCCTTTCCATCCGTATCAATGAAGCCAAAATAGCCATCGTTTTGAACCAATGCCAAGTCTTTGTGATACATTCCAAAAGCAGATATTTTGTCATAATCTTGGCCAAATACGAGGGAGCACGATAAAAGTAAAATGGTCCATGTAAGCGTTGTGTTTTTCATATTATCGTGTATTAATTAAATCTAACGCACATCACCCCCTTAATTAAAAGCGTGATTTGAAATGCTTTACAGGTTTTGATTAAAGAATTCTAAATTACCACATAATCTGTTAGGTAAAAAATCAAAGATTAATTCCCCCCCCCCCTCTACTCCAATATTTCATTTTGGCCATAGCCCGTTCTTTGTGATCTATGGGTTATTATCCACCAGGCTAAGCTTTTGTTTAGAAATGGCATTTGTCTATTCCATGCTTACCATCTGTTTTCTGAATTCCTCCAGGTGTGATTAGTCTTTGAAAATAATAGGATGATTTATTTTAACAAACTGTTCTACTTCCAATGCCGAAAGAGTATCTGGGTACGACATCAGTAGAAAAGGTAAGGGTGCATGGCCAACACTTGGAGCCGGCACTTCATACGGATGGAGATTCTGTTTAAACCCGATTCTCTCGTAAAATTTTATTCTACGTTTATTTATATGGGATGTTGGCAGTTCCACTTCCAGTAAAATGGGTTTGTCATTGCTCGCCATAAACTTTTCAAGAATCAACTTTCCAAATCCCTTATTTCGTAGTTGGGCATCCGTTGCAAAATGATCAATGTACCTAAGCGATTCCAAATCCCACCATAGAAGAAACCCGATCCATTGTTCTTCATCCCTCAGGATGTCAAAATGATAATTTGGATTCTTCATCACCCGACACTGGGCATCAATTGATCTTCGTTCTTCCAAAGGAAAGGCTTGCTCATAGAGATTCCACGCTTTATTAAAAACTTGATCTGAAGTGTTTTTGACTCTTATTTGTTTCATTTACTGGTTTACTGCTACCATTCAAATATATGGAATGGCTATCATGAAATGTGCTTTTTCGGTTAAGTTTTGTTCACTACTATGATTTCCCATTTCCAAGATTTGTCTTTTACAGAATGAAAAATGCGTTAGCTCCACGAGCAATTTCGTCCAACTCCCCTCTTTTCGATGACCATTTGAATACATACCTGGCTAGAATATTCCGTTCTTGAGGTAGCGGTTTTACTGTTAAGTTATTTTTCATGAAATTTCGTACGTGACAATCATTTTTTCAATTTGAAGTCGGTGCCTCAAAACATGGACTATTGCGTGTTCAATAAGAGCTTCTAAATCGTATGTAGTCCATGAAGTTTTAATTAGGGTATTCAACAACTCCTCATCTGTTAAAAGCCATTTGTCTTCAAAAGTGGCCACCGTATATGTCAACATTTGATCCAATTCAAATATCCCTTGATTCGTTTTTGAAATTTCTATCTCTGGAACTACATAGGTATTTCCAAATCTTATTCTAATATGGTTTGCATAAACATACCCCGAACGAATGATGTGTAACACTACATTTTTAACGGATTGAAAATCTGTATCCGCTTCCGGGTTACATCTCTTTATGAATTTATCCTCAGAAATTTGAAGCAATAGTGCTTTTAATTCCTCCAGTGCTTTTTCATATTCGTCCGTTAAAGCTCCAATGGCACCTTTTCTATATGTTTTCTTCATTTTTATTTCTCGATATTTTCACTTCCACTAATCGGTACAAAATAATGAATTCACAAGGCTTTTCACTTTGTCATTACAGAGTTCTAAGGCACCCAATATTCTACCCTCAGTAAAACGGGTTCCTTTTTAATTGGAAATTTCTTGTTACTCTAGGCTAATATTTCATTTTACCCTTAGGATACTTTATTAGGGATTCGTGTTCTTGTAGCTGACAAACAAAAGGATGATTCTAAACTACAATGGGTCCAAGTTATTTAAAGTATCTAAGCAAGTCGAAGTCAAGCCACCACGCATATTAGCCCGTCAAATAAGTTTTAACTTTTTGGTCGTCAGTTCTTCTCTGGCAAAGCATCAAATTCCTTTCTTTTATTTTCAAACCACTGGGTCATGGCATCAGGCAACTGCATGAGTTCCTGCATTTTGCTCATTGCTTTCAGGTGTTCTTTGTCACCGGATTGAAACATTTCCATTCCATGTTTTTTACTTTGCGCTGCCATTTCCCCAAAAGTGTCCGAATGAAACTCAACGTCACATGCACCCCCTAATTGTTTACACGTCATGGTCTTCATATTTTTTTGTTTTAGTAGTTACTATTATTACTTTTTCAACTCTAATGCTCTACGATTCGGTTAGGTATAGTGCGAGATTGGCTCTATTTCCCTTTCCAATTAACAGATTGGCTTACTCCATAATTTTCACTTGCATAATCGTACCTTAGCAGGCAGTACACGCAGCTTTTGGAGCCATTAGCACTTGGGTACCGAAAACGATCAGTAGTTCAAATTCCTTTCTTTTATACGTATTTCCAAGGCTTTATTATTTTTCTTATTTTTAGTGGCTATGGGAATATAGATTACGGGAAGAAAAGTTAACAAACCAAAACCATTTGTAACCGTGCTATAAATCGCAATTCCAATTAAAACACCCAATATTAAAGCATCATATAGATTAGAGGATTTAATTTTCTTTGCCTCTTGTAATAATTCTTCGTCTGTTAATTCTGTAATTTTCTGTTGCTTCATTTTTTTCTTTTAACAGTTTCTTTCGAATGGAAGTGTTGGTTCAGCAATAAAGCCCACTAACATATACCTGCACCAGGTAACGCAATTCGCACCATTTTTCAGGATTCTAAAATACCTAATATTCGGATAGGTAAATTCAAATACGCGTCTTTTTTTTTGGTCATCATCCTGTTACCCAAAGGATGCCCTGTGTCGTAAACCCAGGTAGATCCACAAAACCAAGCGTTTGCTTAGTTACACAAATCAAGATTTACCACCTCAGGACCTCCATCCTATAATTTCGCGCCTAAGAGCCAGATAAAAGCCACTCATGGGCTTCTTGTTCTGAATAGAATTGTTTTAGTTTTTCAGAGTCTATACTCTCATTTTTATAGGGCGGAATCGTCAAGAAAGCAATTCTATTGAACTTTAATAAGAGAGGTTCTTTATGGCTTAATTCCGTTTTACAAAATTTCAAAACTTCTAAGGATTCGAAATTGTGATTTCCAAAGTCAATTAATAAAGTATTGGGTGGCGAAATATTCAATATCTCTAGAATCATTTTATTCACCTCCTTACAGGTAATCGGATTTTCTAAAACTATTTTCAAAATTTGATTATTTATATTTTTTCTAATAGTTGCTAATGTTTTGTTAAACGTGAATGGGATTTTTTATGCAGAATATTTTACTACGCTACAGGGTATAAATAGACTTTATTTTGATAATTAAAAATTACCATAAAATTACAGTATTGGCAGACTTTCCTAGATGGAGTAAACTTTCTAAACTAATTGCCCGAAGTACGTCTTCGCTTTTTCCAATGCTGAACTGATTGCATTGGTTGCCTGTCGAGATGTATTCCTTGGGGGGGCACTTAGTTTTTGGAGGTTGTTATTATTTTTATTTTACCTGTAAAAAGAAGCTTGATGTACTTCCAAAAACCGAATTCATACCTTTTTATTTCTTTCAATTCCAATGCTTCGAACATTTCGTCAAAATTGGTATAAAACAGACCGTTGATTTTAACACGGGTATACATACTTTGATCCACAAGATGAGCTGTTTTATAATCACCACCGGAACCATATTCGGTTGATTGTATTACGCCAACATAATTACTGAATCTAGTTGTTTTACCAAATGGTTTCAATGGAGAGAACCATTTCATAGTTTTTTCGGAAGTGTTAATGCGGATATATTTGAAGTCTTTCATAATAATATAAATGACAAGCAGCAAAAAGCCAAAGAACATAGTAATGGCCGAGTTTTTAAAGTTGCATTCCGTTAGGACCAATCGCAAACCTAACAGGAATAGAAACATTAAGGAGGACATAAGCAACATCATTAAAAGAAACCAAAGAATATATTTTGTTTTGAACTTACTCTTTATCATAATTTTTCAGTAATGCCAACGGTTTCGAAATACCGTGTATTAATACAACATTCGCAAATGCTAAACTACCTACTCCTTAACGCTATACGATTTAGGTGCAATATAAAAAAAGAGTTCTTATTAATAAAGGTAATGAGGTTACAAAAAAGACAAGTCAGTAGAAGACAGGAAATAACACCTCACAAATAAAGATGAATTTAGGTACCTACATTCCATATAATTAAACCTAGTTACAAAAAACAAAAAGGTAAAATCGATTAACCAAAATCACGTTCTCTACTCTCGACAAGTAAAAGTTTTTACGTTGAATTAAGATGGATTCCTAAACAAAGCCAACCATTTGTTTAATTAGAATCTCCCATTTCGTCATCCCTTTCGTTCCTCATCTTTTCGTTTTCTTGGTCCACAATATCCCATAATGCTTGATTTTCGGGATTCTCATTTGCTGTTAATAGTTCACTTATATTTAATCCATTAATCTTAATATTTGGACAGACCTGTCCTTATGATAAACTTATCTTTTTCTAAATATGCCTCAATTTTATCCATTTTAATTTTGCCTCACCATTAGCTAATCTACGTTATAAAGCTGTTCGGTTAGGTTATGTATTAGTTATGCTGAATAATTTCTAATCGTTAAAAGTATGAATTACTAATTAGAGTTATTCAATTTTACTTTTTTTGATTATCTCTATTTGAGCAAATCCATTCATTACTAATTTTCTTTCATAATTCAAGTTTTGTTCCCTCGCATATTTTGAAATATATTCGTCATCTGTCCATCTCATTGCTCGTTTTTTTGTCAGGTGATACCATAAATACATACTGCTGTTTTTTATAGAAAAGTAGCATTTTGTAAGTTTCAAAAGGCCTCCAGTTCCTGTAGGAGTATGAACTATTATTACCCCGTTATTTTTCAATAATTTCATCGCATCAGCTAACAATTTAACCATTGCGTCATTTTTCAGATGAAATAAAACGCTACAAAAAGTTATATAATCAAAACTATCCTGTTTAAAGGGTAAAGTTTTTCCTGCTTTGATTAAATACAATTTGGTATCCGTGTTTATTAACTTCTCTTTTGCTTCGTGTAACATATCTGCGCTGGTATCTGCACCGATACAACTCACATTTTTTTCTTTGGATAGTATTTCTAGCATTTTACCCGTTCCTGTTCCAATATCCAAAATGTGGGTGTTATTAGGAATTTCATCAATAACGGGATTCAAAAAATGTCTGTACCAAGGGGATTCTTGAACATTTGAAAAGAACGTGGAAAACTTCATCGTAATGTGTTATATCTTAAAATTCTGACGACCATTAATTATCGTTCGGCTATGAGAGTTGATAACTTACGATTCTGTAAGAACCAACCATCCTTTTTGTTGGTATGCATTCTTTTATAATTCAAAGGTAGTCATGCACTTGTTTTTCGGTTGATTCTATGGTATTCATTCCTAAAAGCCAAATTTCAAACATTTCCCATTCCAGCAATTTAACCAACTAATGGTGTTGAAATATGGCCCCAATCTAACGACCAATTGGATATATACCGTGTTATTTACTGCTTATTTAATTAATAATTCAAAAGGTCTGCGTATTTAAACTGGTAGTCTAATAGGTTTTTTAATTTCTCACTATTTACGATTTTGTAAACGGTTAACGATTCTTCATTGAATACAGGCTCTTGTCTTCCTAATTTTTCAAATTCCTTTTTATAGAACGCTCTTCTCTTAGGGTGAGAATCTGCACAGGCGTTTAGTGTTACATTCCACGTATTATTTTCAATAATTTTCGTTATAATTTGATGGCAATCATCTCTATGTATGAAGTTGATGTACCCCTCTGGATTTTCTATTTTTTTATCCTTTTTAATGAAATTCCCAGGTTGTCTGTCATACCCAAATAATCCACCAAACCGTATAATTGTTGACTGGAAGAACTTATTAATTCTAAATAAATGTTCTATTTCAGTTAGCGCAGATTTATGAATAGCGGACTCCTCATTCACCCTCCCATTGGAGTTGGGGTAAACAGAGGTTGAGCTAATGAAAATGACTTTTTTTACTTTAGAATTCTCGACTTGAGTGATTAAATTTTCAAAATCATTTACGCTTTTTGAGGTTATCGTAATTATTAAAATATTAGCTACTAAAAAATCGGATATATCAATATCTCGCTGATTAATGTCAATGGTAAATGGCGAAATTCCTTTAGATTTTAGAGTCTCATTTTTTTTGGTTGAAGTGCAGGACCCATTCACTGTATAGCCTTTGTTAATTAATTCAACAGCCAGAGCCATTCCAAGCCAGCCACACCCTAATATGCTGATTTTTTGTTTCATTATAATCGTATGTTTTTTTGCCTCTATACTTTGATGTTGTGCAAGAATTCGGATATGGTTTCATGTAACCATACGTTTTAATGTTTGTGACATCGTGTTCACACCTGTTTTATTTTACTTTTTGTAATTCATAT
Source organism: uncultured Flavobacteriales bacterium (assembly GCA_913062955.1). GTDB lineage: Bacteria > Bacteroidota > Bacteroidia > Flavobacteriales_G > Salibacteraceae > CAJXZP01. The sequence goes on from CAJXZP010000031.1 coordinate 27,065, forward strand.
GATTGCAATGCGTTACAAATCACATGTCTATATACCCACTCTTGGCCGGAGTCATCTTTTCCTGACATAGACCAAACGCCACCACAAGTTGTTTTGCTGCAACTACCTCCAACCGCTAATTTTATTTTGGCATTTAATTCATCAAAGGTGTTTTTTAAAACCGTTTGATTTTCAATTTTATACGTAATTGAATCCGACTCGTCTTGCGCAAAAGAAGCACCGGAGAGCATTAAAAAAAGGGCAATCCAAATTATTTTCTCCATATTCTTTTTTTCACCAACTTATCTTCCAAAAACATTCCAATGATTTGCATTCTATTCTATAAAATCTACTAATTTCTCCCCATTCCATACCATAAGTTTTGAAATGTTCTTGGTATATTCAATATATGGGATGTTTCGTGGATCATATGGATCGCCTCCTTCCTTAAACTTCTTCTCTTTGAGCTCTCCGACTATTGAAATATAACGGAACATTCCTTTTTTTTCAATGGGTTCATATACCGGTTCTAATTTCACGTAATTCAATAATCTACCATCAGCTACGGCACTTTCAGTAAAAAAATAATGTAATTGATGACCATCCCAGGCAAAACTCTCGGAGCTGCTTATTTGGCCACATTTACTCGCATAACGGGATATTACAAGTAGCTTTTGGATCCCTTCTGTACTCACATCCCGAGCTTCAAAGTCATTATAATTTCGTGGGCTAAAACGCGTCTCAATTTCGGATAGCAGCCTCCCCAATTTAATCACCTTAATCTTGCCTGGCTTTTCATTCCCATGTCCAAACAGGTATAGAATATTATTATTGTCCAAGTCCCTTATGATGATTGAAGCTATCAAATGAGACCACACAAAACACACTTTGTCTTTATAGAATACTTTCCGCCAATTCCCCACTTTTCCATCAATAGTCAAACTACCTCCGGTGCTAATCTCCCGCAATTCTGTGGCGAATGGGACAGTGTATAAAATCGATGAGTCAAGTGACGGATAAGACCGTAAGTTCACATCGTTAGTGAATACATAGGTTTTTCCGAAGAATTCGTTACACGCATCAAAGTTTTGGCCCCGTACATTTGACAGTATTAAGGTGATGCTCGCTGTAAGTATCAGTTTTATCATGGATGATTATTTTCTTTGAAAAAATCGGTAAATACGTGTGATTTAAAAGCTTCTTCCCGAAGATAGGGTATCCGGAAAGAAAATCACCAAATCAGGGCGAAATTACAGGATTGATAAACCACGATAGGCTCAAACCCAAATTCAATTACCTCCTGTTTTAAAGGCTTTTACAACCCTGACCAGTAGATTCAAAAGGAGTAGTTGTTGTTATATCAATCCACTTCCGTTGTTTTAGTTAATCCCTATTCATTTTTCTAGATTATAACTACACTTATTTTTCACGGATAATCATCCCTTACTATTCCCTTTATTTTCAACTAGATTTTCCGGTAAAACAGGTCGCATAATTATGAAGATGAAAATTATTTGTACTAAACCGTAAATTAAAACTTGGATATTAATATTAAGAGGGTCGAGATATGAATCCTGAAAAAGCCCATAAAAAACCTGGAAAAAACTTGAACCGAAAGGAGATAATATTGGAAATAGTCCATCGTATTCCATACTGTCCGTGTATTGAATTGATGGAGTGGTTGACAATGTAATAACGGGAAAGAGTAAGATGAAAATAATATTTAATGACGTCTTTAGAAGTGTTTTTTTTAAAATAAACGATTTATAAATAAGGAGTAATAAAAAGTAACTACTCAGATAAAGAATAACAAGGTTAAAACGGTAATATTTAAAATCGAAACTTTCTTTCATCTCTAATAGTGGAGAAATATAATAGAAATCTAACATCCCATAAATGGTTATTATTCCAGAAATCACCCAGAAATTTCGTCTAATTCCCGTCCAAATATTACGAAGCATAACTTTATTGACTAATTCCGACTTTACCAACTTAATATATACACCTGTTCCAAGAATTATGCTGTACATCTGAAAAATAACATTTACGTCTTTCTTCTTAATAGATTCAATTAAGTTCGGTCCGTGATGGATAAAGAAATTATTACTTGAAAAGAGATCCTTTAATACGAATAAATTTTGAGCCATCCCTAAATGACTCCCATCCGTCCATACGCAAGGGAGGTAGATGAACAATAGGATGCCCATTATTAACCTGGACGAATTCCATAGACTACTTTTTTTAAAGAAATAGAAAGTCAAAAAGTAGAGTATCAGATAAATGATAATTAGCCCAGGTGATCTAGAGTCCATTACAGGAAAAAAAGCACTGAAAATTAAAATCAACGAAACCGGAAGTAAAAACAAATTGAGATACTTTTTCCTTGTCATATTTAATCCGAATTTCTTACCTCTAATACAGGAGTAAGTGCTTAAAAAGCTAAAAATATACTTAACAGGGTAACGAACTAAAGGTATTCTGTTATTTATTTTTTAGCGCAAAGCTAGCGTGAAAAGCATGTGACTTTTACTTTGTAAACAATCTACTTTTATGAACATATATTCTATTTGAAAGTATCCATTTACAGAGTTTCACATTCTACATTTACCAATAATATTCGTACTGTCAATCCATTTTAATCTACTCGTGATTTATTTCTGAGTCTATTAATTCGTCCGAATAGGTTCTCATAATTGAATCCCGGTGTACCGTTGGTCTATTTACCAAATGAGCTCTGTACACTAAATACGTTCATCACTCCATTCAAAACACAAGTCGTATTCTCTACCCATATACCTATTTGCCATGGCTTTCAATTTCAACCAATTTCATAGCGACACTCAGACCACTAACACTTTGGGCCTTCATGCAAGTATCTTTCTCTCCATTCAAAATTCGAATAAAAAAGCGATAAGTCAATAGGGGTTTCTTTAAGAAACGGTCAGGTAATCGCCCTTGACATCTATGGATTGAAATGCAACATCATTGGATGTGGCATCTAAGCTGGGTCCTTCATACTTCGTCATAAATGCATTGGCAACCGTCCATGTCATTATTTTGTTGTTGTCATTGTCGAGCCATGAAATCACAAGATCCTTTTTCTCAAAGTCGCAAGTGTCCGTAGAATTGAGCCATGCATACAATTCTAAGCCATCTTTAAAGAGGCCTCTTTTTAGTGTAAGCACCGGAGCACTTTTCTGCCCAATTAGCTGATATGTTTTCGCTCCTTCGGTGGTTGCCTCCTCGTATTCTGTGGTTTCGTATTCTATATTTAACCCTGAAATTTCACTAAAAAAAAAGTCATCTCCACCAATGGTAGCGGTATATCTAAATACCGATAATGGATAATTCTTGTTTATGTCGTCTTGTTTATCTGCCATGATAATTTATTTTACTATTTAAATCAAATATTAAATTACTGTCTGGTTTTTGCTTCTTTAACTAGAAGGGTTATTGGGCTACTAGTTGAGAGAATGTAAGTTCAATGAATTCTGCTGAACGAACTGGAGCTACTTGAATAGAAACTTTCATTAAACCGTTTAAAAGGTCTTCTTCGGTCATTGTTTCCCCGACACCAATTAGTACCTGGTAGGATGTTTCTACGGTTTGTCCTGCAAATGCACCATCATTGTATAGGCCAAATAAATAGCTGTCTATCATGGTTTTTACTTCTACCCATGTATTGAATACATTTGGTTTAAACACGTATGCTTCTAATGCCATACTAATGTCTGTTTCCATTGCAATAAACAATCGTTTTACATTGATATACCTCCAATCTAAACTGTTACCATCATTTGTTCTAGCTCCCCATACTAAGGTTCCTTTACCTGTAAAGTTTCTAATGGCATTAATGGACTTACCTGTTTTCGCATTCCCGTTAAAATTCTCTTGTTGTTGGGATGTTAAGTTGACTACTGGTCCACTAATTCCTGTTGGCGCTACATTGGCAGGTGGTGTCCAAACTCCGGTAGCATTGTCTAATCGGCTATAGATCCCCGCCATAAAAGGAGAAGCTGGCATGTTGATATAATTGCTTGCCAAATATGTCTTCACGGATTCGATGGTCCCATTATCAATTTCAGAGCCTTCTCCGCTAGCATCATTAGCAACACTTTCAACCTTGACACCAGGATCCGCTGGTTCGGTACTTAAGGCTTCACCATCTAGGGTCACATTACTTAAGTCTGGCTCATATACATAAGGGGTTAAAGATTTTAAATAGGGATAATATGTCCCAGCGAATTTTAAATTTTCGGTACCTATGGAAGTTCTATAATTTTCTGGATCCTCCTCGTTCAATACCGGATCGGTAGGATCTGACATGACTACATCTAACACACAAAATTGTTTTAACGAATCACTACAGTATTTTATAAACCCGTTACAAAAGTTGTAATAGTTGGCCTCTTCATACCGAATAAGATCTGTAGGTAAAATGAGCGTGGATTCTTCTGCCATGTTTATAGCTAGTTTTATGGTATCCATGTCTACAAGATCAACATCAGCAACACTAAATGTACTATACTGTCCTAGCGAAATAATGTAACAGCTGCCACCGCCATTCGCAAAAAAATTAGCAATTGCGGGTTGCACAAAGCCTCGTGTATATGGATTACCCTCTTTTTCAATGGTTGAGGAATAATACGCTTGATCTCCTTCTCCTTTTGTGACTACCGCAATAGTGCCCAATTGTTCGGCTTCACCAAAAGACTGAGAATATTCCAACACGCTTCTTACCATTACAGGTGCGTAAACGTTATCTGACCCTGGCATTAAAGGTAGAGTGTCCCCTTTTTCATTGGTCATTTTTTCTGTGAAACCAATAAAAACTGGTACTGCTGTTGGGCTAGCTACAATGCTTGATCCAAATGAATTTATTTCTTTTACGTATACCCCGGGGGTTTTGTATTGTGCCATTGTATTATTTTTTTATTAATTATTAATTGTAAAAATTGTTGGAGGTCGGCAGCCAGAAAATCTGATAGGTCTAATTCATCATCACCAGGAGTATTGACGGCCTAATGAGATTTTGTGTAATTCTCCTTGTATTCTTTCTCATAGACAGGATCGTTACTTTCTTCCTCGGTTTCATTACTGCCTACATCTTCTCCTATGGAATTGCACTTTTTATTAAGCTCTGGTAATTCCGCTAAAGGGTCTTTCAATTTCTGCTTATAGCTATCGAGATGATTTCTAAATATTTTATAAGGTTCCAAATCATTCTCATTTTTCGGATTAGACAAGTACTCCTCTATTTGTTCCATATAGGTAGTTTATAATTCACGGAGCCCATCTTCTAGTTCCCATCATTTGGTTTGCTTTTGCATCAAGCTGAGATCCGTTCTTGTTTTAAAGCTATCCGGGTTCGTTTCGATGTAAATGCTGCGGCCAACTGTGTTAAACAAATCAACTTGCCCCCTTATGTTTTTTTGGGATTTGTTGAAAGTGAATAGGTTCTCACCCTGCAGAGGCTAATCAATGGAAGTGGATTGTCACCACTCTAGCCATTGAACCACTCAAAATAAGAGGAAAATAAGGATAGATAATAGCGTATAATTACCCAATTTATAGAATTCGTTTATATAAGGTATGGGGCTAATAAAAAGGGATTTAGATTTCTCTGGAATTAGAATGTATCATCAACCCATTGAGCAAATGGAATATTTCCGAATCAAAATATATGAAACAAACGTAATTTCTGCATCCACAACAAACCTACGGAAGCGATGATTGTCCTTTAGGTGGTACTTCAAGTTAAGGTTAGAACAGCAAAGTTGACTCTGAAGTGAGATTGACTTGTTGCACAATTCCATGAATATTAAAGGAAGCGATGGTAATGCCTCTCCAAAGGATCGGATAGGCTAAGGTTAATTACTAAAAATTAAAAATCCCCATTCGATGATTCGAACGAGGATTTTTTTGTTATTCTTTAACTGGTTTTATTCTACTCCATTTCCATATGGTTTGGACCATTTTTTATATCCTCATAAAACGCAGCCATCACAACTTGTGTATAGGGAAGTAAAAAGAAAAACCCTATACCCAAGGTAAGGATACATAATAAAGTTAACCCGAAAATACGTAAGGTAAGCCTGAAATATTTCATTTTATATCCTTCCATTATCGCTTTACTTTTATCAATGGCATCCATTGGCCCCAACGTTGGGTCATCTGCTAATAAAAATAAAGTTTGTGAATAGGAAATTGCAGCAATTATACCTGGAACAATCAGTAATAAGGCCCATAAAATAATAAATACCAACATTAATAAATAGGCCGCAAAAGCATTCATAAAGTTTTGAAAGCCTTCAAACAAGTTTTCTACTCCCGCTTGATGATCTCTATAAATATTTAGAAAAAAAATGTTTACACCTACCAACAATGGACCGGTAATAATTAGGGATATCAACCCTGCAAAATTGAAGATTGCCGTAACGGCTTGAATCGCTATGGTAAGCAGAACATAAACCAGATAAGTACCTATGGCCAAAACCCATTTTCTATCTAATGATTTCCGGGCCATTCTCATTAATTCAATATTTTCTGTGCTCATAGTTTTAGCGTTCGTTATTAAGGTATTTATAAGAATGACCAAATTACTCTAAAACGTATGGAACAACAGAATACCTTCTATATTTTTTCACATTTATTGGTATCAAAATATTCGATTGGCGGTTTTGTACCTTTATTTTAAAATCCCAATGGTTTTGGCTTTATCACCAAGTAACTTGAGATACGGTGAACACTCCCCTTACAAATTAGAGGGGTTTTCTGAATAGAACATTCCCTAAACAGGTGGTGTCCCACCAATAAACCCTAGTCGTAGTTATCACATTTTTGGCGTTAACACAATGAAGTACAATGGAATCTAACTCTGAATGGCATTCTGCTATTTACTTTATTGCACAATAAAGTAAAGTTTCAAGCATGTGACTTTAACCCCTATGTATTCTATCTGAAAGTATCCATTTACAGAGTTCTACATTCTAATATTACTCGTAACAAGCATACTTTCAAACTATTCCGATTTGGTATTTCTATATCTTTAATTCGTCCGTATAGGTTCCCATAATTCAATCTTACGGCCATCTAGGTCCATAATGTGTACAAATTTCCCGTAGTCAAAAGTTTCAATACTGTCCAGTACATTTACACCGTTCTTTTTGAGTTTGGCTACCAGACCTTCTATATTTTGAACTTGGTAATTCATCATAAACTCATTCTTCGAAGGCGAAAAGTAAGCGTCTCCATTCTTAAAAGCTTTCCATTGCAGCGAATTTATCTCCTTGGGATTATCTAGGCTTCTCGAATCAAAACTTGAAGAACTCCAATCATTGATTTCAAATCCTAAATTTTTGGAATACCATGCATTCGATTCTTCTGGATTGTCAGCGTAAAAGAAAATCCCACCCACTCCAACAACTTTTGGCGTGGTGTCAACGGGTGTCATTGATTGGTCTGTTTCCTTGTTTCTAGTATCCATATCTTCTGATTCTTTTGTCTTCGAATGACAACTTATAAAAAGTATTACTATCGCTAATGATTTGGTTAATGTATGGCACTTGAAATTCATATCGTATAATGTTTTGTTTCTGCTTATTAATGCGATTCTCGACTCTTAAAACAGATCTAGTACCTTCCTATATATTAAACGTTTACAAAAAAATTACGTCCATTAAAAAATGGGGGTCTTTTGACTTAGTAAACCTAATACTACTCTACAACTAGAAAATGTTCTTCGTTATATTTTGTCCGTTTTAAATTAAATTTTATTCAGGTGTTTAATCGGTAAGGAAAGCTCCAAATCGAAACTAGACCAATCCGTTGCTTTTTTCTTGTTTAAGAATTTTTCAAAAGCGTATAAATGATTGGGTTCATAGTCGCTATTTATCAACCAATTATTATATAAATAATTCCAAGAGTTAATAACGTTGTCGATCGTTCCTGACACTTTTATGACGGCATATTTACTTTTCGGAATACGCATGCATTTAATGACTGAATCTTCAAATATAAAATCCTCGGGTACCGTGATACCTATTAGATAGCGGTATTTCTCTTTTGGGGTAAGCACTGCATCATCGGGAGACATACCTAAGATTTCCCCTTCGTTAAATACACCCATTTTTTTTGACCAATCCATTAATTTGTTGACTGCTTTTAAAGCCTTGCCTTCTTCAAAAGCATTGAATACCGTTATACATGCTATTTTTTTAAATTCAAGCTCTTTAATCACCACTGTTTTCTCATCTTTCACCGGACAATAGTATGTGCTTTCACGTATGGTATTTTTGCAAATCTTGCTATTTATGGTTAATCCGTTTTTTCTATATTGAGTGGGGGTTGAATCAAAATATTTTTTGAAAGCTCTCGAAAACGTTGCGGTAGATGAAAATCCAAAATCTAAGGAGATTTCCAAGATTGATTTATCGGTATAACTTAATCTTTGAGATGCTTTTTCTAGTTTTATTCTGGTGATATAATTACCCACAGACTCATTCATTAAGGATTGAAAAATTCTATGGAAGTGAAAGGGTGAGAAATGAGCTACAAGAGCCAAGTCTTCAATAGCTATTTTTTTATCCAAATTCGCATTCACATAATTCAGTGCTCCGTTAATTCGCTCGGAATAAATATTTTTTTGTGTAATCGCCATCTATCAATTTCTGTACATAAATATCCATCTAAACATGCAACCATGCACTATTTAAAATAGGGATATCAAAAGCAGTTCCTGGTCACCATTTTTTTTAATGAATCTTCCAACTATAATTAGCGGGAATGTTCCTTTTTCTTTCTCCATTAGTAGACTAGCTAGAATTCGTATTGTTATTCTCCCCACCCCATCTTCCTGTTTAATAATTGGACCGTTACTTTGCTGGAAACAGGTAGTTCATTTCCATTTGCATCACCGCTCATCCGCTTTAAAAGCGCCACGCATATGTAATATCCATTGCGATTCATCTAAGGGTGAAACACCTTTGTAGCCCCTGATTTTATCATCCGTAGTGGTGGTTTTTTTATACCCATCCAGTGTGAGTTTCAGACGCCCTTTCCCAGAGGTGGTTGCATTAAATTTTATAGAATAATTCATGGCACTAGCTACGGAAACGCTACCAGCTATGATGAAAAAATCACGATCGAAAACCGTAGAATCAATCTGCGCATTCATTTGGTTCAAATCACTCGAAACGGACCCTAATAAATCCTGATTGGCTTTGATTTCAAAAGCATACATGGGTTCTAAAAGATCGGTCCCCGCATTTTCTAATCCACGTAGCACACCCATGGGGGTTGCCAATAAAAAATCTCCGGGGTTGGAATGAGCAGTATGTTCCGAACCTTCTATCAATGTAATGGATAAATCCGTGACTTCATACCCATGAATACCTTGTTTCAGAGATCCAGGAATGGCTCTTTTGACCTCATTCATATACTTGTTGCTAATGTCAGTCGTTCTTACCTTCGAAGTGAATGAAATGCCACTACCCAATGGTGCTGGCTCTATCAAGAAAGTCATAATGGCCCAGCATGGCTTAGGCATCCAATAACGTACATAACCTTCGGCTGATTTAGAAGGCGTTTCTTTATAGATCACTTTGGGTGTGAGAAATTCGGCATCAATCCCCCACCTTTGGACCAAGTTTTCTTTCAGAACCTCGGTTTGAATAGGACCTAGAATTTTTAAGTGAAACTCTTTTTCTTCCTTAAACCATTTAAAATCTAGTACGGGATCTTCTATCTGGAGGATCTCTAAAGCTTCTCCCAGTTTTTGATACTCTTTTTCGTCTTTGGCAATCACTTGCACACCCAGTATAGCCTTACTCATTTTGGAATAGGGATCACCCAGGTTTTCAGAACCTAAAACATCTCCAGAAAGTATACGGTCAGAAGTGGTAATAACACCTATCTCTCCCGGATGTAACTCCGAAACTTGGACTAAATCTCCGAGCTGCGGTTTAAAAATTTGATTAATTTTAATCTCCTTATCTAGCTGTTGAGATCGAATGACGTCTTTGCTTTTTAGAAGGCCTCCATATAATTTCAAGTAGGCTAACCGTCCATTTTTTTCATGGAACGTTACCTTAAAAACTTTTGCTGCAGTAGTCGATAAATCGCTTTTTGGTGGGGGAATTAACGTTGAAATACTGTTTAATAATTCATCGATGCCCAAGCCTAATTTGGCACTACCGAAGACCGATGCATTAAGCGCTCCCGTTTTTATATACTGTTTTCCTTTCTCTAAAACCTGACTTAAATCAGAGGTCTCTCCTTCGAGGTATTGTGCGAAAAAAGTCTCGTCACATTCTGCTAGATTCTCTAACGACTTATCTAAAATTGTGGTCTCCATATGATTCCCACAATTTGTAAACGGCAACAATTTGGGTAGGTCTGGATTAGATAAATCCGGATAGTTCAACGCAAACAGCTTAGCGCCTATGTCTTTTTCAAATTCTAAAAAAGCGTGTTCTACATCTACCCCATCCCTATCAATTTTATTAAAAAAAACGATAACCGGAAGTTTTCGTTCTAACAAGCTCTCCCAAAGGTTAAGGGTGTGGGCTTGAACTCCTTCCTTTGCAGAAACCACGAGTATCACCCCATCCAGTATGGATAGCGATCTATCCACTTCAGCGGAAAAATCAATATGACCGGGGGTGTCTACCAACTGGAATAAACGGTCCTGCCAAAAGAAATTAACGGAAGACGCTTTAATGGATATACCTCGACTTTTTTCCATCGTTAAACCATCTGTAATGGCCGAACCTTTATCTACACTGCCTAGAGATTTAGTGGCCCCCGTATGATGTAGCAGACACTCGGTAATGGAGGTCTTTCCGGCATCTACATGGGCTAAAACCCCTATGGTTAAAACTGTTTTACCTGTCATAAATTTTGGAAGAGAAGACCGAAGCATATCTCCTAATTGTTATCGTTCCTACTCTATTGAAATAGAGTCTATTTTTAAAGATTATTCTGTTTCTACGTTCCCTTATGATTAATACAATTTATTAATTGCAGCTAACCATTGGATAAACCCTAAGTGATATATATGCTAGTTACATCCCATTCTCAACGGTAAATTAAACGACTATTGGTCCATTATATTCGTTGTTAAAAGCCTCTAAAAACGGTATTCTTAAAGACCGCCCGAAGATAGGGTATGAAGTTAGAAAATCACCGGTGAAGGGACAGAAGTACACACGAATTATTTCCCATTAGTTACTTAATAGCCATCTAAAAAATTGATTACCATGACGGTTTTTATCCTTCGTTTGAAAAGTGAAAATGCTGCATTAGCTTCGTTATTGAATAATGAAGGCAGAAAAACCGGACCGTTTGCTACCCGAATTAATGCAGGTGACAATGCTCGAAAACCACTACTCTCCCAATTAACTATTCACGTAGTGCCTGTTGTGCAACGATTACCATTGCCATGCCCTTTTATTCATTATCTCAATCCATTAATATCATACTTCGAAACAAAATCCCAAATCAATTCAGCGGTGTTCTGGCCGTGATATGTTTCGGTAAACCAAACATGGTCTCCACCAATGTATTTGTAATGTTCCACAGAGACGCCATTATCTCCTTGGTCATACACATAATGTTCCATGGTTATACCTCCATTGTTATCAGAGCTTACCGTTGGGTTTGTGGTTGTATTATTGAAACGAATCCAATGATCCAATACATTCTCTACCGAACTAAAGTCACTGTTCCCAGTATAAGAGAGAACGCCATCCGAAGTTCCATGAAGATGTATCACAGGCATGGGATGATTTGAAGATCCAGTACAGTCCAACATGGTTCCAGAAACGGATGCTACGGCAGCGATTAACTCACTTTTGAAATTTGCAAGACCATAAGCCATCATTCCCCCATTTGAGTATCCAGCGGAATAAATTCTATTCCTATCGACCTGGTATTCTGATGAAATTTCCGTTAGCATAGCTTCAATGAATCCAAAATCATCCGCATTACTTTTATTGTCTCCTCCTGAAGGGCAAGAATTCCAGTGAGAAGAACCATCCAAACAACTCCCTTGTGGATAGACCAAAATAAAAGTGTCCGATTCTGCTAATGCACGCATATCGGCTTCCTCCATATAGTCACTTGCCCTTGCTCCAAATCCATGAAAATTTAACATTAAAGGAACGAGAGATGTACCCGTATATGAGTTAGGAATGTACACGATATATTCTCTGTTAATCCCACCATGCACAATGGAACGAGCATTTGAATTCGAATAACAAGAGTTTTTGTCATCATCCTTGTTACCCTCTTTTTTACATCCCGTTAATAGTACTAGGGAAACTAAGAGATAATAAAAACCATTTATGTTCATATTCCGTATATTTTCATTAGGTCTAACAAAAGGATAATTCACCCGTATTCAATTTGCTCTAGTTGAATCCCATTTTCAACCGTAGTTTAAAGGTTTAACTACGGCTGTCCATCCATTTCATTCGATAATAACACCATTAAAACAAGGGTATTAAAGGCTTCCCGAAAATAGATGATTCCATTAAGATATCACAGGTTTAGGGACATAGTTCTACATCAATTTTCCCAGAGCAGTAAAGTTTTTAATGGATTCGAAATCCTTAAGTTTGGGTTTGACAGATAATGAATTATAGCATCCCGAAGGATGTTATGATTTAATACACTAAAATCCGCTTTTTTCACTTTCACAAATTTTATCAATCAGCTCATCTATAAATTGGTCGTTTGCATTGTTACATAGAAGAACAAAACTTGTTCCGGTATTTTCATCTACAAAAGCATAAGAAATATAGCTTATTATTCTTCCAGTATGACCATATACCGTTCTATTCCCAAAGTTTTCTTCAAATACACCTAAACCAATTTTTGTTGTTCCGAAGGTCTGGAAATCTGTCATCAACATTAAAGAATTAGAGTCAAGTATTTCCTTATCAATAAACAAAGAGCGAAGAAACGTATTTACATCTCTTGCATCACTTACAATATTTCCAATTCCAACAGAGATTTTATTCATACCAATCTTCGGTAAATAGTGCAAATCCTGATTCTCAATTATTGGGTGCGAAAGAGAATCTATTTGGTTCGAATGATAGGGGTAGGTATTACGCAAATTTAATGGTCTAATAATGTATTCTTCTAGCACAGATTCATAAGGTTTATCAGCCACTCGCTCAATAATTTTTCTTAACAAAAAATAGTTTGAGTTTGAGTAGGAATAATTTGTTCCTTTCTCAAATTCAATGGTATCTATTATATTTAATAAGTAGGGATCAGAATAGTCTGAATATGGATTTATTAGGGACGCATTAGCGAGTTCTGCAGTAATTATGTCTTTAATTCCACTGGTATGATTAAGAAGCTGTCGAATTGAAATTGATCCATCGATATACCTATGACTTGATATATATTTACTTATGCTATCATTAATATTAAGGAATCCCTGTTCCTGCAATTTGAGAATGATAGTTGCCGTGTAAAGTTTTGTTATACTACCAATACAAAATCGGTTTTTGATTTGCATTGGGGTATTCTCAAAAGCCCAACCTACTTGAGCGGTTTGAATTTCTTCTCCATTATCAACTAAAGCAACTATTCCATATCCTGATAGCGAATCTTTGTATTCATTCAATATATTTTGAATACTGCTTTGACCAAAAGAATGAGAGCAAACAAATAGTAATATAATATAAAGACTCTTTTTCATGTTTCGTAATTGGTGAATACATACGTATATATCACACTAATGTGATATTTCTGCTATATGTAATTAGTTATTCGTATTCGTTAATAAAAGCCTCCAAAACCAGGGTTCATAAAGACCACTCGAAGATAGATTATCCCATTAGAAAACCACCGGCCCATAGTAGATTATGCCACATTATCTATCACCTACGCTATCACAAACAATTACGTAATCTCCTTCTTGTTCATCCCGTTGCCATTCCAATTATCTAAGCTAGTACTTCGTTTGAAAAGCCAAAATGCGCCATCGGCTACTATTTTGCAACTGTAATAGCCAAGAGCTGGGGCCCTCTGAAGAAAGGTCTGAAGCAGTGAATGGCGTCAATGATATAGGGCGGAATAATAAGGGGCTTTGGAAGCCCTTACTATTCCGTTAAGTACTTTGTGAAAGTCTCAAATTTCCTATTACTAATATTCCATTTATTATTTTTTTGTGAAATACCCAAAAATGGTACTTATGATTATTCCCCCCACTCCTTGTTCAAACATATGATACAGTGTATTTTTAAATTCATAACCTATAGCTGTTTGGTGTATTCCAGCCATGGCTATTCCGTGAGGAAAAACCCACAAAACGCCAATAATTACGCCTAGTTTCATTCCATTGAAAACGGTGTGTGTATGGTTATTTATCTTCCAGTATAGATATGCCATTAAAAATGACAAACAGATATAGGCAACAAGCATTATTCCTATTCCTTCATGATGTGCTTCAAGAGTTGAATTGACACGGGGCAAAATTAAATTGTGCCATAAACCACCTACAATCCACATACCTATTCCGCTTGCGATTGTTGCAATTATCAAACTTTTCCAAGTTGTTCCTTCTACTGTCATTTGCTCTAATATTTAAATTAATGATTGAAAGCAAAGGTCAATTTTGGTTATTCTTTAAACTTGAATAAACGGACTATTTACGTGTTTTTGACGGCTTAATTCCAAAATTACTCTTGAAAGTCCTTGTGAAATGGGGCTGATCAGAAAATCCTCCTTTAAAAGCGGCTTCCGTTAAACTATTGTTTTCGTACATCGCATATATTGATTTGATGAGCTTGCTATGTAGAAAAAAACGTCTAAAAGTCATTCCTGTTTCTTTTCGAAATAACCTGGCAAAATGGCTATTTGATAAGTGCACTTGCGATGCTATCTGAGAGGATAGTAATTTTTCGGTTTCATTTTGCATGATTAAATCAAAGCTTTTCCTTATCCGTTGGTCCATACGTAAGGTGTTTTCCTCTTTTATTTTTGGAACAGAAGAAACAAGGTTTAAAAGAAATGCCACTTTTTCAGTGGCCTTTTCAGAAGTGTAAAACCATTTCTTTATTTCCGAAATCACCCCTTCAAAGGATTCTAATCCAAACTTTTCAATGGAACCATTTCTGTTTGAAAGTTTTATTCCACTGTCAGAATAAGGTACAATATGAATAAATGCTACATACTCATTTTTACTACTCTGTATATTGAAGCTTATGTTTTTTTGAATAATAGCGACATGATAGGATTCTTGTGGAAGATTAGCACGGCTTAAAACGAAGGGTTCTCCAAATGAAATAAGAACGGTGATCGCGTAATGTTTAGAAAAATCGGATTGAATATTTTTCCCAATATAAATACCTCCAATTTCTGAAAACCCTATTTTATAATTGACTTTCCCCACTCTTTTTACCGTGTTTTTTTTAATGAATACTAGCAAATAGGATAAATCATAGATGTAATATCTACTAGACCTGTATCCTAGTTTTCAACCGTAGATTAATCGTTTATTCTAAGGTTATTGGTCCATTTTATTCGTTACTAAAAGTCCTTAAAAACAGGATTATTAAAGACCGTCCGAAGATAGGTTATCCCGTTAGAAAATCACCTGACCATGGATAGATAGATAGATAGATAGATAGATAGATAGATAGATAGATAGATAGATAGATAGATAGATAGATAGATAGATAG
>CAJXZP010000032.1 GCA_913062955.1 uncultured Flavobacteriales bacterium
TGTATTTTATTATGGAACCCCTGGTTAATATCCACTCGTGCACGATCCCGGTCATCAGGGTGAATGAGATTTAAAATATTTTCCTTTTCCTGCACGTCAATTTCATGAATATTGAATAGCGTGCTGGCGGTAGAATTTGCGTAAAGGATAGTATGCTCCAAATCGAATTCAATGACCGAAACGGGTAGTTGGTCCAGTAAATCTTTAAATTTCTTTTCGCTAGATTTTAGCTCTTTTCGAATCGCATATTCTTTACTTATGTCGTTTTGAACAGAAAGAAAATGGATGATGGTTCCGTTTTTATCGATTATAGGGGAAAGCGAGGCACTTACCCATAATTTATCACCCGTGTTGCTTGTGATTTGAAATTCACCCTTCCATTCTTTACCTTCTAATAATTGTTCTTTTATTTTTTCTGGGTGCGGGTAATTTTCAAGAGTGAAAATAGAGGATGGACTTGCGAGTACGTCTCTACTCGTACGTCCAGTTAGTTGCGTAAATTTTGGGTTGACATACGTAATGATTCCATTTGGAGACGTAATCGCAATAGCATTAATACTTTGCTCCACGGCCTTGGTGAGTTTATAAACCTGATATTCAGCTTCTACCTTGGTTGTTACATCTTCAAAGGTACCCAAAGTTCCAATTATTTCATTTTGATGGTTCTTTAATGGGATTTTACTAATATCCAACCAAGCCAACATATCCTGAGGTAAGTCCTTCGAAACTAAACGATGAAATTCTGACTTTCCGGTTGCCAAGATCTCTTTGTCCCAATTAATAAAGTAGTCGGCTTCCTTGTTATTTGTGGAAATATCATAATCGGTCTTTCCAATAATATCTACCGGTGAAGAAAGCCCCGTTAAGGAAATGAAATTCTTATTACATCCCAAGTAGTTTGAATTTTTGTCTTTCCAATAAATGTATTGTGGAATGGCATTCATAACCAGCTTTAGCATAGCCTCATTGTCTTTAAGAGCCTGTTCTGCTATTTTACGTTTCGTAATATCTGTGCATACCCCTAATATCCTTGTCACCTCTCCTTTTTCATTTCGAGTATGAATAGAAAGAACTTCTATGTATCTTATTTCTTTTGATTTTGGGATAATCCGGAAGTCAGTTGAAAAAAGTGTTTTTTTGTTGGTGGGATCTAAACTTTTTAGAAAAGCTTCTGACATCCGTAACTTATCATCTGGGTGAATTACATCGTTGAAATGTTGATTTCTATTTTTAGTACTCTCTATATCCAGGTTAAATAACTCATGCATGGTCGTATTCCAATACAAATGGCCATCTGGGAGTTTCCAGTCATAATGACCCGCTCCGGTAGATTTTGCAATTAAGGAAAGGCGTTCGGAGCTGATTCGTAATTCTTCCTCTGCATTTTTTAAATCCGTTACATCGGTAAGTGAAACGACTTTGTAGGTTTGATTTTCAATAGGATGATTTTGGGTACTTACACGTACTGGAAATTTGGAGCCATCCCTTCGAACACATACCGATTCATAGGTGGTGTTGGTGGAGCGTTTAATTTTTTTAATCACATTCGGGTGTTCCGATTCGATGACAAATCGGAGGAGGCTTTGCCCAATTAACGCTCTTCTTTCCGTTTCATTAAATATGTCCAATACCGCATTATTCACATCCACAATAATGCCGTTTTGGTGAATAATCAAACCTTCTGTGGCTACATTAGAAAGTAGTTCAAACCTATTTTCAATCTTTTCTTGTGTCCTTTTTTGATTAATTTTAAGGGAGAGAATCTTTAAATGACTTTCTGTGAGCGCAATAGTCAGTTCGCTCATTTTTTTAGGAATAGACAAATGCCAACAATTTGGCTTTATTTGATCTAAAAAATAGTCTTCTCCTGGAGTCACAATAATTCCTACAAAAGAAGAATACTCCGAACCAAAGTAGGTTTCAAATACGGTGATAGAGGAGGAGTAGACAGCTCTCGGTGTTGGATATTTATCTGAGTCTAAGGTAGGAGGGAATTGGAAACCTAATGGATGATCGGAAACAATAGATTGGAATTGACTCATGAAAATGATTGTGGATGCCCTACAATAATAAAGAAATTTTCATGAAATTTAAGCTAGAGTGAGTAGGTGGTGTGCTGGGTGATGTAGTACGTTTATTTCGTTACGTGCCTATGTATTAGACGTTTGTAATTTGAGGATATGGAGTCAGAAACAAAGGAATTGAACCTATAGTTAGGTAGTTTGATTGTATGTTTTAAAACCCTTAGGGATTAAATCTTCGTGCCTGTTTAATATATAATGTTCTGTTGGGTCCCGCAATCTTAAACTCCACGTCCATGGCGAACGAATGGAAATCTTCCAATTGCAGGGTTTGATTGTAAAAGAATTTTTTAATTTTTTCCAATTGGTTGGCTAAGTTCAATATTTCCTTGGCGGTCATTACCAAGGTGCCCTGATGAATATTAGAAGTCGTTATGATCTCAATGGTATTGTTTTCGTCATACATATTGTTTAAGGTGTTGGGGTAACAAATAAACTGATCGCAAATAACCCCTTTTGTTGGTTTTACCACCGATTCGTTACCCAATTGGGCATTTACCACATAGCCAAAATAACTATCACGGTACAGGTTTTTTGTGATGGCAACCCCATTGACATGTTCCTTAGGAAAAGAACGATGAACCAAAATGCCCATGTAAACGGTATGTTGATTTATTCCGTAATATTCACGTTCCATAAAGGCCGCATACGACCATAAACTGGCCCAAACCTTTTTGATGGCTTCATCCACGGGTTTGTCCATGTCCTCAATAATACCTGTTTTGGAAGTGTATAAACCAGCTCCCGAAAAACCATCCATATCTTCTGCATTGGTGGAAGATCGAAATCGGAAACGAGTATCTTCCCCTAGGGATTTGGCGGTTTTGGTAATGTTGGCTGCCAGCTGTTGATCTAAGGTGTAGTATTTTATTTTGTTTCGGATTTCCTTCAAAATAAATTGAATGGAATCTGAAGGGGATTGATGCGCTCTATAAAGGAGTAATTTATGGATGAGAGATTCGGCTCCGCAGGTTTGGATATGTTGGTAATAGTAGTAAAATGGAATCGCAAATGCACTTTCGGGTGTTTTGAAATTGCTGTATTTACTGAGCTCCACTAATTGAGAGAAATTGTAGGCTTTATTCCCTATATACTTGTACGATTTCCGGTTGACTTTATCAAGTACGACAAGAGAATCCTTCTTTAAATCCACTTTTAGGTGGATGGTTTTGGTTTTAACTTTAATCTTCGGCAGTTTTTCAAGGGGGGTTAGTTGAAACGAGTCGTTGCTTACCCTAAAGAAAACAGGTTTGTTCTCGTATTTACGTAGTTCAATGTTAGCACTCGCATTCTTAAGAGCCATGATGGGTAAGTGCCTGTTTTGGCCCAAGATCGATAAATGACTGAGTGGTGTTTGAAATTCGGTCACAATGATTGCGGCTACTTTGGGCAATTGAATTGGGGTTTTGTTAATCACAATAATATCTGTAGGTAAGATGGTATGATATTCTTTTTTCAAATTGGAAATGTATCGAATGGTGCCTTTGGTTTGACCATTGGAAACAGATTGAAACTGTAGACCCGCGTATAAATCAGAAGTCTTCAATAAAGGAAGATGAGCGAAGGAGTCGGCTGCTATTTGTAAACGATGACTATTTAAAATAAACTGAAGATTGGAATCCATAAATGTATGGGTGAGGGTGGCACGATACAGTTTTTTGATATTTTCGGCATTCATCAAATCACTGGGTGAAAGTTCCAGAAAATACGTGTGTGAGCTATGGAGGTGATTAATGTTTGCTAGCAGGTATTCTCTTTTACTGGAATGGGAATAATTGATATCGTTGAAGGTTCCTAGGGGTTGGTAGTTCTTTAATATACGACTGCAGAACTCATGGTGAAACTCAAAGTCTTGGGCATTTAAAAAATAGATTTGTTCGGTATGTATATCATAAACCAGTTTCACGGCATCAATTTGGCCATATTTACCCGAAATAGGTAAACCACTCAACTGTTGGAAATCGGATGGGTTTTTCAATTGGGTCAAATAGGATTGGGCTACGCTTATAGAACAATACGAAATTGTGAGCCACAATAGAAAAATGGTTTTTTGCATGTTGATTTTTTAGATTCCTTTACAAGGATTGCACCGTTTGTAAATCTAAAAAATAATTGGAAAGTAAAAAGCAAACCAGAGTCGTGTAAACCTGTTTCTCATTAAATAATAACAGCGACTCTGATTTGCTTGGGAGTTCGCGATCTAAAAGCGATAAACTATCCCGGCATTTATACCGTAATAGAGTACCTGTGGGGAGATCGTGGAATTATCTGGGTAAACGGAATTTAAGTTTAGTTTCATTTGTGGACGCACACTCATCCACCAATGATCATTTAGTCCGTACGAAATTTCTGTTCGCACTAAGAAATTGGCCTGGAACGAATTGAAATCTTTACCGCTTGAAATTTCTTTAGCGAACGGATCTAAGGAACTAAAATAGCTTCCCTTGGAATTTATGACGGTTCCAATACTAATTCCAGAGGATACCTGTAGGTTGAATCTATTCATACCGTAGTTGTAGGTGAGTAAAATAGGAACTTCAATGGTTTGGACTTTATGGGAAATTTGCTCTTTTTGAGAAACAGTATCCATCTCACGTACATAAATATCGGTGAGGATGGTGTCAAAGGTGTTTGGGTAATAGTACCAGCCTCCTAACCACCAAACTCGATTGGTCACGGTTTGAATGTCTTGTTCTTCGGTCCAATAACTATTGTCAATAGTACCTTGGTATTGGTGTTGTTGTGAAACCTGAGTTTGAGACCATGAAATTCCCGATTGAATACCCCATCGTTTTTTGAATAAGTATTCGGCCGTAAATTCGATGTTTCGATCCGTAAAATTGCTGGAAATCAACGCGTTTTGGGTCGGTTTATTTTGGCTCCAAAGAAAACCTCCCGACAAACGCAGTGTGAGTGGGGTATAGATTCGTTTTGGTTTCACCTCAGGCTTTGGGGCAAACGTTTGCTCCCTGTTTTCAAGAGGTAATATTCCTAATGGAAAACTGTGCATATACTTCAATGATGTGATCTCTAAAGAGGAGTTCCAAGTCGTGTATTGCGCTTCGGCTTTATTAAATGGAAGTCCTTTTTGAATTGCGGTCTTATTTATAGTTGGGATAATATGTTTTTGGCCCGGTATCGATTTGGAAATGAGTGTCGAATTATTTACCGGTGTATTCGTTGGTTCTGAAATGGTAAAGCTCTCAGGATTCACCTGGTTTTTCGAAGCAGTGAAAAAGCTAGTAGTCGTATTTACAGCGGTAGAACTCTTTTCTTTTGGTGTGAATTGGGTTGTACTACTAGAAACGAGTTGTTTTTCAATTTTTGCCGTAGGGGTGACTGTTGGGCTTTCTTTTAGGGAAATAGCCATTTTATGTTTTTTAATTTTAGTAGAGATAGAGTTCTCGGCAATTAATTTTGTAGGCTGTTCCATTGAAAGAATGGATGGATCTATGGCCATTTTTTCATTTTCAGGAGTAGAATCTAAAAACAAAATAGCGGAAAGGCCCAAGACCGCAATGGTACCCATGAGAACTAACGGACGCGCATAAAATGGTACTGGAGCCACTTTACTGGCTTGTATCATTTGCTGTGCTTCTTGCCAATAGCCAGGAACAAATTCATGTTCTTCTGCGCTAAAAGCATCCTTAAATAACTCGTCTAAGTTTTTATCACCTCTACTCATATGGCGATTGCTTTATTAATGTTTAACGAATGGGTGATCATCACCTTTAATTTTTTTCTGGCTTCGGCTAGTAACCATTTTGAAGTACCCAATGGAATATCCATGAGTTCCGCAATTTCTTTATGGTTATAGCCATCTAATACATATAGGTTAAATACTTCTTTTTGAGATGTCGGGAGTTTGTGAATAAATGACTTTATATGATCGACATCGATTTGTTGGGTAATCTCATTTAATGAAAATGTATCAAAAATTTGGTCTTCCGAATTGAAATCGGTCGGAACAAATAATTGTTTGTTGGTTTGTTGACTCTTGTACTCGTTAATAATGGTATTGATCATTATTTTTTTTATCCATCTATCAAACGGTACTTCCGTACGGTATTTGGACATGTTTTGAGTGATTCGCAAAAATGCCTTGTTTAAAACAGGAGCCGCCTCTTCTTTGTTTCTAAAATATCTCACGCACACCGACATTAAGGGTGAAAAGCAAAGCTTATACAAGGTGTAATAAGCTTTCTCGTCTCCTTTAATACATTGTTTTAAAAGTGAGCGGTCTAAATGCATTGAGAATTGAAAACCGGGAGAACTACGAATAGTTCCCCCGATGTTACTAACTATAAACTATCTTTTATTTAACGAATTTGTAGTTGGAAATATTTCCGTTATTCTGAATGTTCAGAATGTAAATTCCTTCGTTCAAATTAGACGTATTCATTTTTAAAACGTTGGTTCCCGATTGGGAAACCGTTTGAATTACTTTGCCTGTGACATCTATTAGGGTGAAAGTAGCCTCTCCCGAAATTTGCTCGCCTAAATCAATAGTAAGCTCATTAAGAACCGGGTTTGGATATAACTTCAATCCGGTGAACGCCACACTTGGAGAAATTCCAGTAGTGATACCTACATCTACTGTGGTGCTATTTACAGTCACTCCAATTTCTGAAGTTCCAGGAGTGCTCGCAGTTAAAGTCACCACTAATGGGCTGGTAACTCTTCCTTGAACTTCTGGATATACCGTATATGTTCCAAATGGAAGGTTGCTTATTTGGAATGTTCCTTGATTGTTACTATACGTGTACGCTACCGGATTGTTATTTTGATCGTATACCATGATGTTGATGTCAGAAATAGGATCTCCCGTTTTGTTCGCTCCTTGAGAAACCGAACCACCAATGAAACCTGGTCCTCCGCTATTTGTTCCAGCGACTAATGCAATATCAATATTGTTTAAATAGGGCATATTTAATAATAGATTGTTTGCGTTACTCCAAAGTAAAGCTCCACCTGGTAAAGCAGGGGTACCTCCGTGGTAAGTCGGTAAATAATTCGTGAAATTACCAGAGTTTGGACTCAAAGCAGCCTTTACCAAATAATTACCGTATACTACATTTGAAAAATAATACATTCCAAGAGAGTCAATTTGGGTGGTATCTACCATAGAAAGAATTCCATTTGAGTCTAGCGTTATTAAGAATACAACTCCAGCATCTGCATAGGTACTACCCATATCGATTACTCCTGAAATAGAACCAAAAGCAGGACCTCCAGCTATAGTGATGGTTGCATAACTTGTATCAAAACAGGGGCTTATAGGTGTCCCGATAGTACATAATACGTGGAAGGTACCTCCAGAAGAATATACGTGAGTTGGCGAAGCGCTAGTAGATGTATTTCCATCTCCAAAATCCCAAAAATAAGGTAGGGTAGCACTCGGTGTGTTAGGTACAAAAGAGTAGGTGTTTCCTTGATTGGTATAGGTAAATGAGGCATCACAATTTGTACCTCCAATGCCGGTAACTACTACGGTGTTGGTCACCGTGTCTGAACACCAAATACTATCCATAAAGATACAGGTGACATTATAGGTGCCATTTGCAGTATAGGTATGTGAAGGGGTATTAGTTCCCCATGCGACTGATCCATCTCCAAAATCCCAATCATACGAATAATAACCAGGAGGAGCCGTTGGCGTTCCTGTGGGTGTAAATGTAAAACTTGGAGAACTCCCCGAAATCATAAAGGCTGCGGTACAAGATGATCCGGATATAGGTGGAACAATAATGGATAAGGAATCCACGTCTCCACACATATTGATACTATCCCCAAAATAGGCAATTACGGCATATGAACCGGCTGTTGTATACGTATGTGATGATGTTTGACCACTACCGTAGGTCCCATCACCAAAGTCCCAGCTATGGTATTGCTGTAAACTTGTAGGATTGGTGGAGGTAAAGGTAAATGTGGCCCCCGAATTGGACGCGCTAATTGTTCCGGTACATTGTGCGCTCGCCCACTGGGTAGTGAGAAGGGCAAATGCCAGAAGTAAAAAAGAGTTTATTTTTTTCATCATTTTTGTTTTAATGTTGTTACAATAATTATTAAAGGTCGACTTTCATATACATAGACAAGTTCAAAAGAGTAAAGGGTTGGTGAATTTGAAAAATATATATGATACGTTTCCAAAACGTACTGTGAATCACTGAAATAGATCAAAAATTACTTGTTAAATTTTATCCGTAAACCTACTTTTGGAATGGTAATTGCTAAATGAAAACCTTTTTTACTTATATAAATACCTTAATACATGCTCAAATTAATAACGATCCTTGGAAT
The DNA here is from genome assembly GCA_913062955.1 of uncultured Flavobacteriales bacterium. Classification (GTDB taxonomy): domain Bacteria; phylum Bacteroidota; class Bacteroidia; order Flavobacteriales_G; family Salibacteraceae; genus CAJXZP01. The sequence continues at coordinate 8,385 of CAJXZP010000032.1, forward strand.
CTCCTTGCTTTCCTATACGCTCCTTGCTCAGGATTCTGCTTCCTCCAGTTTTAGTATCAAAGATTTCTCCTTACGAGATTATGAAGCACCTGATATTCGGTTTAAACGCCTTAATATAGGAACTAATATGAATGGCTATGGTAGAGGTCATGGGGATTACTACAGCGATAGTCACAATGGAGATTTACGAATGAGTTTATATCTGTATGGTAATACAGATGTCTACCAAGGAAGTAGTTCTGCCTCTGTAACCTATAGATGGCAATTGTATAACAGAAGGGATACGCTATATCAAGATAAATCGAATTATCATCGTGTTTTTTTAAATTACTCATCTATCAATAGGTGGTACGTTTCAGAAAAACACTTTTTTGCAATTCACCCCAGGGTATCTTATCAGCACGGTTTAAACACTGGGAAATACCGTCAGGATACTGTTTATCAGAACAGTAGGGATATTGAGCATGCTATTGACCTTTCTGTTTTTTTAAGTATGGGTTCTGGGCGTATTCAACCTATTGCGCCAGCTAGAGAAGCTTTAAATATCCTGATTTCATTAGAAAGGCACAATAGGTTGGCTGTAGCACCTGATTCAACTGCTATCGATTCTTTAGCCCGAATTGCAAATAGAATACAATACAAAAGATTTTACGATAGGCGGTTTAAACGTATTTATCAATTGGAAGAACTAGATAAAGGTTTGCAAGAAATGGGCTTAGTCACCCATCCAGATATGGTGTATGCGGCTAACTTAAGTGATATATGGAATTATGGAACTAATTATTCCCGAGGCTCTGGATCTCGCTGGGAAATTGGTGTAGTCCCAGGGGTGAAATATTCATTTAAAAAGCAATTTCAAGATGAAAATACGAATGAACATTTGGGAGAAGGATCTAACATTAGTGGCTACGGCTTTGTGGGATGGACAAAAAAAGTACCATTATCATTTTCGTTGCAGTCTGATTTTTCGGCAATTATATCTGCTGGATACTCGGATAATAAATCGAATTCAACGTATGAAATTCAGGATACTACGGGTGTTACCTCACAAATGATTAATGTAAATTATACCTTGGGGTATTATCCAAATACCCGAACTTATTTGGGCGTTACTCCTTCCGTGACTGTTTCAGCAAATCAAATGAACTCACCGGAAGAAAAGGAGGAGTACTTGGGAATGACTGCAGGTATTCGACTAAACAGTTATTATTACGTGTCCCCCAGGTTTAGGCTGAGTTTGAATGGGAACATGAGTGCTTTGTCTGATGACTATTTAAATCAAGGCCCACTTCCGTCATCAATTACTGGAGGAATTCCATTAGCGATCGGAGGTAATGAAAATCTTACGGGAGAAAATAAACTTTCTTTCAGTTATGGCTTTAGTATAGGTTATGCATTGTTTTAAATAAAAAAGAGCCGCTAAAAGCGGCTCTTTATATTTAACGATCTTGATACATATCACTGTAATACTTTTGATAATCACCCGAGGTGATGTTTTTCATCCACTCTTCGTTATCCATATACCAATTAATGGTTTTTTCAATTCCTTCTTCAAATTGTAAGGAAGGTTTCCAGTCTAATTCAGTCATTAGTTTATTGGAGTCGATAGCGTAACGTAAATCATGTCCGGCTCTATCGGTTACATAGGTGATTAACTTTTCAGATTCACCTGTTTCACGACCTAATTTCTTATCCATGGCTTTACAAATAACCTGGATGAGGTCAATGTTGGTCCATTCGTTTTCTCCTCCAATATTATACGTTTCTCCTTGTCTTCCATTATGAAAAATAACATCAATGGCACGGGCGTGATCTACCACAAATAACCAATCGCGAATGTTCTCTCCTTTTCCATATACTGGAAGTGGTTTGTTACTTCGGATGTTATTAATAAATAACGGAATCAGTTTCTCAGGAAACTGATTTGGGCCATAATTATTAGAACAATTAGAAATTACGATAGGCATACCATAAGTATCGGAATAGGCTCTTACAAAATGATCCGAACTTGCTTTGGAAGCAGAATAAGGACTATGAGGATCGTAAGCGGTGCTTTCTAAAAACATACCTTCTTCGCCTAATGAACCATATACCTCATCGGTACTTACATGGTAAAACAACTTGTTCTCGAAATTGTCTTTCCAAATATGTTTGGCTGCGTTTAATAGATTAACGGTTCCAACTACGTTGGTCATGACAAATTCTAATGGATTTGAAATAGAACGATCCACATGGCTTTCGGCCGCTAAATGAATAACGGAATCAAATTGATGTTCTTCAAAAATAGATTGGATGTATGGACCATCTACAATATCTCCTTTTAAGAAAGTATAGTTAGCCGCGGATTCTATATCCGATATGTTTTCCAAATTACCTGCGTAGGTCAATTTGTCTAGATTAAAAATATGTACGTCTGGATAGGTCGTAACAAACAAACGAACTACATGACTACCAATAAATCCGGCACCACCGGTAATTAAAATTTTCTTCATAAACAAGGAAACGATTTGCAATACAAATTTAATACATTAGGTAAGTTGGAATCACTTTTATTTTTTCGGTTTTCTATACAACGGAACCGAAGAACAAGGTTCGCCAAACATGATGGATTTGGCGAATGGTTTTAATTTGCTGATGTAGTTCGTATACGCTTGCTGCGGGATGGGTAAATTGCCACACCCTTTAACCATGACCATGGCATCTTTGTATTGTGAAAAATCATGGTTGGCAAATACATCTTCAAATAGCACGGTCTCCAAAGTTTCCTGATTTCCATACACCGATTTTTTCGCAAATGGTTCTAATGCAATGGAGATTAATAGGAAAGCCCACGATGGAACAATGACATCTGCCGAACATCCAATGGATACATATTTATCTTGGTATTGAGCCCAGTCATGATTAGCCACATGTTCACGGAAATCTTTTTCTTTAAGGATGAGCTCTTGAAATAACCACGGTTTTAGATCAAAAGTGCTTCGCTTTCCTTTTGGGTAAAAGGTGGCTAAATCAATTTGAACTAAACTACTATTTGCTACTTTATTTACGATCTCTTCCATTATCCCAATTTTAGAACGAAAGTACTGGTTTGATAGGGGAATTACACCTAAGAAATAAAAATATAGTAAATATTTAGCTTTTTGAATTCGATTCTTAACTTGCCCTCAGAAATACAGCAAAAATGAGCGTAAATAACGACCCTAACGCAAAGAAATTATCTGGTGCTAAAGAAGAAGTAAAAGAAAAAGTTTCCAACCTGTACGATTCAATCAAGGTTTTTTTGACTTCTTTGGTCAGTGTAAAAAGTGAAATTGATTACCATCAAACGCATTTACGAATTGCGGATAATATCAAATTTCAAGGGTTTAATGTATGGGTATTAATCTGCTCCATATTTATTGCTTCTGTTGGATTAAACTCCAATTCCACCGCCATTATTATTGGGGCCATGCTTATTTCGCCTTTAATGGGTCCCATTGTAGGGATTGGATTTTCACTAGGTACCAATCGGTTTGAATTACTAAAACGGTCGGTATTAAATTTTGTCATCATGATGTTGGTGGCTTTGATAACCTCTTGGATGTACTTTTTCTTAACTCCCTTGGATAAAGCTGATACGGAGATTTTAGCAAGAACATCCCCTACCATTTTGGATGTGTTAGTGGCCTTGTTTGGAGGGTTGGCTGGGGCTATTTCGGTTACCAAAAAGAATAAAGGGCTCACTGTGGTACCTGGAGTGGCTATTGCAACGGCTTTGATGCCTCCATTATGTACGGTAGGTTATGGCTTGGCTACGTGGCAACCCGAATTTGCTTTTGGAGCGATGTATTTGTTCCTGCTCAATTCGGTAATTATTAGTATTTCAACGACTGTTTTTGTGCGAATCGTTCAGTTTCCATTACACACCTTTGTAGATCAGAAAGTAGAGAAAAGAGCGAAGGTCCTGATTACGCTGTTTTTAATTGTATTAATTGTTCCCAGTGTGATGTTTTTTATCTCCGCTACCCGTAAATCCTATTTTGATACCAATGCCGCTAATTTCGTGAAAACGGAAATTTATCACACCAATAGTTTTATTATTTCTCAGGATATTTCGTTTAATAAAAGAGAAAACTCTACCATCATTATTTTAATGGGAGGTGAAATGGTGCCGGATAGTACGCTGAATAAATGGAAATTAACATTGATGGATTATAGTTTAAATGGCACGGATTTAATCATTAAACAAGATGTTCATAATGAACATTTATCGGATAAAATTAGGGAGTTGGAACGGAGCTCCATGGAATTAAATGAAATCAATAAAACACGCTTAAATGCAATGATTATTGAAAATAGAATTGAGCTTCGGAGAATGGATTCGATGATTAAAGAAGGGCAAGTTGAAATGGCAGATACATTGCGGTTAGATTTCGAACAAATATGTACCGAAATAGAAACCATGTATTCGGGAGTGAAAAAGGTAGCTTACGGAGAAATTACCGAGTATCAAGAGGGTCGCTTGGATACTATTCCGGTGATATTTATTAATTGGGATCGGAGATTGGCTACGACTACTAAAAATAAACAGGTAAAAGAAATGAAGAAATGGCTACTCATTCGTACCCATAATCCTCATCTTGAAATTAGACAGTATTTGCCGTAAATATTACAGCATTCCCAATTCTAACATCGCTTCTTCACTCAACATGTCTTTGGTCCATGGTGGCTCAAATGTAAGATCTACATTTGCTTTGGTTACATCGTGTATTCCAGCTACTTTATCCTCAATTTCTTGTGGCATAGACTCCGCTACCGGACAGTTTGGAGTCGTTAATGTCATCAAAATATCAACCGAATAATCGTCATTAATTTGAACATCGTAAATTAATCCTAGCTCATATACATCTACCGGAATTTCTGGATCATAAATGGTTTTTAAAACCCGAATGATTTCATTTCCTAACAGTTTTTTATTCATTATTGGTTCTGCCATGATCTATTTCTCTTGGTTTTGTTTAGCTCGGTAGGCTAAAGCGGTCATTTTTATTTTTTGTACCATGGATACCAATCCGTTTGCTCTATTGGGAGAAAGGTGTTCTTTCAGTCCAATTTTTTCAAGTGCATACAAATTCGTAGTGGCAATATCTTGTGGCGTTTGACCTGAAAAAATCTCAAGTAATAATCCAATGATTCCTTTGGTAATAATCGCATCTGAATCCGCATCGAAAATTAATTTTCCGTCTTCAACTTTTGCCGTTAACCATACGTTACTCTGACATCCTCGAACAATATTATCTTCGTTCTTATCGCTATCCGATAAACCCTTTAAACTTTTCCCGTAATCAATGATGTTCTCATATTTATCCATCCATTCATCAAACATGGAAAACTCTTCAATAAGCTCGTCTTGTTTTTCGTTGATTGTCATTTTTTTATGCTTTAAGCGATGGCTTTTGGCCAAGGCTTCTTGTAAATCTAATTGTCCAAAGCGAACGCTATGGATTTAATTTCATATTTTCTAAAATCTCTCATCCTTTTTTTAGCTTTGGCCAAAAGCCTTCGCCTTCGCTTTTTTATTAAGAAAGCATCTTCACCGCACGTTTCACACCCGCAATAAAAACATCCACTTCTTCCTTGGTATTGTAAATCGCAAAACTGGCTCTTACCGTACCTGAAATTTGGAAACGATGCATCAAGGGTTGGGTACAATGGTGACCCGTGCGAACGGCAATTCCAAGTTGATCTAGAATCACTCCTAAGTCGTAATGATGAATATCTCCAATAAGAAATGACACCACACCTGCTTTATTATCGGCAGTTCCGATTAATCGAATACCGTCCATTTTTTTTAGTTCCTCCGTGGCATAGTCATGCAACATTTTTTCATGTGCAGCGATATTCTCTATTCCGTATTTGGCTAAGAAATCAATGGCTGCACCAAACGCAATGGTGTCTGCAATACTGGGAGTTCCAGCCTCAAACTTGAAAGGAAGATCGGCATACGTGCTTTCTTCCAAGCTCACCGATTTGATCATTTCTCCACCTCCATGATACGGAGTCATTTTTTCTAATATTTCTGCTTTTCCGTACAGAAATCCAATACCGGTAGGCCCATACATTTTATGTGCCGAAGAAGCGTAAAAATCAACATCCAATTCCTTTACATCCACTTTGATGTGTGGTAAAGCTTGGGCTCCATCCAATAAAACAACAGCGCCAAACTCATGGGCTTTGTCAATTATGAATTTGACATCATTGACGGTTCCAAGGGTATTGGAAATATGTGCGACAGAAACAATCTTAGTGCGATCGTTTAATAATTTGACATATTCGTCTAACTCTAGTTCTCCCTTGTCGTTAATAGGAATGATTCGAAGTTTCGCACCTGTTTTTTTACACCACATGTGCCAAGGTACCATGTTGGAGTGATGCTCTAAGGTGGAAATGATGATTTCATCTCCTTCTTTCAAATTATCAGAGCCATAGGTAGAAGCAAATAGATTGATCGCTTCCGTGGTTCCTCTAGTGAAAATAATTTCCTTTGATTCTGCTCCAATCCAATGGGCTAACTTATCTCGTACTTCTTCGTAACGTGAGGTAGCCTTCTGACTTAAAGAATGGACGCCTCTATGAATATTGGCATGTTCTTTTAAGTAATAATTGGAAATGGTGTTTATGACCGATAAAGGCTTTTGAGAGGAAGCCGCATTATCAAAATACACCAATGGTTTTCCATTCACCTTTTCTTCTAAGATTGGAAATTCTTTTCGTATTTCTGATATGTTTAATGGCGTACTCATTTTTAAAATTTGGCGCTTTTTGAAGCAATAGACTCCATAATAACTTCTTGAAACGGTTCGTAATTTACATTTGCAATCGCATCTGCGACAAAAGCACTTACTAACATTTTTTCCGCTTCAAGTCTTCTAATTCCTCTGGCCATCATATAAAACAAGGCGTCTTCGTCTAATTGTCCAATGGTAGAACCATGCGAACATTTAACGTCATCAGCATAAATTTCTAATTGTGGACGAGAATAGGCATTGGCGTCATCGCTCAATAAAATGTTTCGGTTGGTTTGAAACGCATTAATTAATTGCGAATCTTTACGAACGTAAATTTTACCGTTAAATACTCCCGATGCTTTGTCAGACATAACGCCTTTGAAAGTTTGGTTCGAGTTACAATGAGCGGCTTTATGATCGACAATTACTCTGAAATCAGCTGTTTGTTTGTCGTTCAATATATACGCACCGTTAATGGTCGTTTCACAATTCGTCCCTAAAACGGATACGTAAATGTTTTTACGTAACATCTTACCACCGAAAATATAGGATCCTAAATTGATGTGACTATTTGCATATTGATGAGCAATGGCCACCGATACAAGATTGCTTAGATCCCCATTTTGGTGGTAATCAAATGCATTTAGAACTGCATTGTCGGCTACTAAATAACTCGAAAATTGATTCGAAAATGAGATCTCTTGATCGCCTTCAAATACAGTAATGAAAGTGGCTTCAGATCCAGTCGCTAATTCGAAATAGTTACGATTTGCACTGCCTGTTTTATCGCCATTTTGAATATGTACAATAAAAAGAGGCGCTTCAATTTTGGTGTTTTTAGCTACCGATACATGGATACCATCCGTAAATGAAGCCTCGTTTAATAAGGTAAATGCTTCTTGTTCGTTTTCCCAATCTACTGGAAACTTAGCCAAGTCATTTTCAGAAAGGTCTGATAGACCGGTTACGGAAATACCACTTTCGGTAGGCAGAATACTTAAATCCAAATTCAAAAATCCGTTAACGAAAATTAAACGTGGGTTATCCCCCATCATCGCTAGCGTTTCTTCTGAAATTACTGGATTGACGATTTTGTTAATCGTAAATTCCTTATTCAGTAAACCTGAAACCTTGGTGTATTTCCAATACTCATGTCTAAGTGTTGGGAACGGAGTAGATTCTAATCCTTTATTTCCTTTTGAACGCAATTGATCAAATCCAGATACAAACTCTGAATTAGCCAAAATGGCGTCCATAAATTTTTTATTTTTAATGGGTGCAATGACACTCATAATTTTCTTTTTTTTAATGATGCGATGACTTCGGTTTTAGCCTTTGTGACTATGACTTGGGTCTCCCGTCTTCAAACTGCTATCTTACTTCAACCAGTCGTACCCTTTTTCTTCGAGTTCAAGCGCTAAGTCTTTGTTGCCTGTTTTGACAATCTTTCCATCGTACATAACATGTACAAAGTCAGGAATGATGTGATCCAAAAGTCTTTGGTAATGCGTGATTATTAAGAAACTGTTTTCTTTGGTGTGTAATTGATTTACACCATTTGCAACAATCTTTAATGCATCAATATCTAATCCAGAATCGGTTTCATCCAAAATCGCAAATTTTGGATCTAACATGGCCATTTGGAAGATTTCGTTACGTTTCTTTTCACCTCCAGAAAAACCTTCGTTAACCGAACGATTAGCCAAACGACCTTTCAATTCCACTAACTCTTGTTTCTCTTTCATCAACTTTAAGAAATCTTTTGCTTTCAAAGGATCTTTACCATGATACTCACGAATGTTGTTTACAGCCGCTTTCATGAAATTGGTGTTCGATACCCCAGGAATTTCTATCGGATATTGAAACGCAAGAAATACACCTTCAGCTGCCCGTTCATTTGGATCTAATTCTAGAATGTTTTTTCCATTAAAGATGACTTCCCCTTCGGTTACTTCGTATTCATCTTTACCCGCAATTACAGCTGCCAAAGTACTTTTTCCAGTACCGTTTGGCCCCATGATCGCATGAATCTCTCCCGGATAGATATCCAAGTTGAAACCTTTCAAAATTTTATGACCTTCTACCTCCGCATGAAGATTTTTTATTGAAATAATTGGTGTGCTCATTTTTATTTTATTGACCGAAACGTCTTGAATTTTGTTTCGGAAGATGCTTTTAAATTTGTTTGACTATCCGACTGAACCTTCTAAGGTAATGGCGAGTAATTTTTGGGCTTCCGCAGCGAACTCCATTGGTAATTGGTTCAATACTTCTCTGGCGTATCCATTCACAATTAAGCTAATCGCTTTTTCTTCGCTAATCCCTCTTTGTTGACAGTAGAAAATTTGATCTTCTCCAATTTTTGAGGTCGTGGCTTCATGCTCTACTTTAGAACTTTTGTTTTTCACCTCAATGTATGGGAACGTATGTGCCCCACATTTGTCGCCTAATAAAAGCGAGTCACATTGAGAAAAATTTCTAGAGTTGGTTGCGTTTTTATGAACCTGAACCAATCCACGGTAACTGTTCTCAGAAACTCCCGCAGAAATTCCTTTTGAAATAATGATACTTTTTGAGTTTTTACCCAAGTGAATCATCTTTGAACCGGTATCGGCCATTTGATGGTTGGACGTAACGGCTACGGAATAAAATTCTCCTTCGGAATAATCACCTTTCAAAACACACGATGGATATTTCCAGGTGATGGCCGAACCGGTTTCTACTTGGGTCCAAGAAACTTTGGATTTGTACCCTTCGCACATGGCTCGTTTGGTGACGAAGTTGTAAACTCCACCCACCCCTTGAGCATCCCCAGGATACCAGTTTTGAACTGTCGAATATTTGACTTCAGCTTCTTTCTTTACCATGATTTCTACCACTGCAGCATGCAATTGGTTTTCATCACGCGCAGGTGCCGTGCAACCTTCTAAGTAACTAACATAAGAACCTTCATCGGCTATAATAAGTGTTCTTTCAAATTGCCCTGTACCGGCTTCGTTAATACGGAAGTAGGTAGATAACTCCATGGGGCAACGAACCCCTTTAGGAATGTAACAAAAAGATCCATCTGTAAATACAGCAGAGTTCAACGCAGCATAATAATTATCACCTGGAGGAACAACAGAACCTAAATACTCTTGAACTAATTCTGGGTATTCTTTAACCGCCTCTGAAAACGACATAAAAATGATTCCCTTTTTTAATAAAGTATCCTTAAATGTAGTCGCTACCGATACAGAGTCTACAACTACATCAATGGCAATTCCATTCATCCGCATTTGTTCTTCTACCGTTATACCCAGCTTATCGTACATTTTTTTAAGCTCTGGATCCACATCATCTAAACTGTCTAATTTCTTTTTCGGTTGCGGGGCAGAATAATATGATATGGCTTGAAAATCTGGTTTGTCGTATTTAACGTGTGCCCAATTTGGCTCTTCCATTGTTAACCAATGACGGTATGCCTTAAGTCTAAATTCTAACAACCATTTCGGCTCTTCTCGTTTACTAGAAATTAAACGAATAACATCCTCATTCAGGCCCTTTTCTATACGGTCTGTTTCAAAGTTGGAAACAAATCCGTATCCGTATTCCTTTCCTTCTAAGTCCTTCTCTAAATCTGATTCGGTATAGCCCATTTTCTGTGCTTTATAAAATTATACGGCAAAACTTTCGCCACATCCGCAAGTTCGAGATGCGTTGGGATTGATAAATTGAAATCCTTTTCCATTCAAACCGCCAGAAAAATCTAATTCGGTGCCAATTAAATACAGAAAACTCTTTTTGTCTACCACTACCGATAGACCATTGTCGTCCATTTTTTTGTCGCCTTCTAATAATTTGTTGTCAAAATCTAAATCATACATCAATCCTGAACAACCGCCACCTTTAACTCCAACACGAATAAACGCTTCGGAACCTAGGTCACTTTGATCTAATAATCGTTTGGCTTCATCTCGAGCCGCATCTGTTACTTTTATCATCGTTTGATTTTATTTAGAATGATTCTAATTAAGCGCAAAAGTACCTATTTTTAGGTAGGTAACAAGTGAAAAAAAGCACTTTGCCTAATTCAGTTATAAGGAATTAAAATACCTTCCGAAAAAGTCGGGAGACTGCCTCCCTATAAGGTACGGAAATTCCTGTTAAATAAAGCATAAATTCCCGGTTTCCGGCTTATTTATGGACTTAGGTGGGGAGAGAAATAAGAGTCAAAAGAGATTAGTTTATAGATTTGCAAGGTGTCGAAGTTCAACGAGTTATTTGACATCTGTAGATAGCATACGAATCCAGTAGTGAATGAAAAATAGTACGTTAAAAAGAATGGCCTTACGAGTGAAAATGAAGCGTGTTATTTTAGGGCTGATTTGTGTGCTTTCATGGGGCGCTGTATCTGCTCAGAAATTGAGTGGTGAAGTTAAGGACACCGAGGACACCCCTTTGGCCTTTGTGAACCTGTTATGGGCGAACACCAATGTGGGAGTGAGTACGGATGAAAATGGTTGTTTTAAAATTGAGAAGCCCTCTGAATACCCGGCATTACTTGTTGTTTCGTATGTAGGATTTAAAACCGATACCATTAAGGTTTGGCCCAACATGAAAAAGGTGAAAGTGGTTTTGAAAAGTACCTTGCAGTTAGCCGAGTTTGAATTACAAGCGCGTAAAAAGGCGACCACTATAGGGACCATAAGCCCCAATTTGATCGAGACTTTAAATCAAGATGAATTACGAAAAGCGGCTTGTTGTAGCGTTTCTGAAAGTTTTGGAACTAATGCCTCGGTAGATGTTAACGTAACAGATGCCGTTTCTGGAACCCGAAAAATTAAGATGTTGGGACTGGATGGAATTTATACCCAAATCCAATTCGAAAATTTGCCGCTAGTTCGGGGACTTTCTGCTGCGAATGGATTGGACTTTATTCCGGGTACATGGGTGGAGTCTATTCAAATCAAAAAAGGAGCGGGCTCTGTTGTTAATGGGTATGAAAGTATTGCCGGACAAATAAATGTAGAGTTCTTGAAGCCCGATGAAGCAGAGAAATTGTTTGTGAATATCTATGCCAATGAAATGGGACGATTTGAACTAAATACTCATTTTTGTAAAAAGTTAAATGAAAAGTGGAGTACCATGTTGTTTGTTCATGGAGGCAATCAAGGACTTGAAATTGACCGGAACAAGGATGATTTTTTAGATATCCCGTTAAAGAATACAGCGATTGTGTTTAATCGTTGGAAATACTTTGGAAAAAAGGTGCGGGCGCAGTTTGGCGTTCGTGGTGTATTTAACGATGTCAACTCGGGGCAAAAAACGGAAATAGAAAATCCATACGAAGTAAATATTAAAACAAACCAGTTTTATGCTTTTGCAAAAACGGGTTACTTGTTCGATAGTGAGAATAGTTTTGGAGTGGTGTTGAAATACAAGTTTCACGATCATCAGTCCCAATACGGATTAACGCAGTACAATGCCGATCAACATAATATGTACATCAATACGGTGTATTCGGATGCCTTTAAAGATAAAAAGAGCAGCATAAAAACAGGGGTAAGCTTGAATTACGATCGTTACCGTCATCAATTTAACGATTCCAGTTTCACTAATCTGGAAGTGGTTCCTGGTGCGTATTTGGAATATGCATACGTTACTAAAAAAATGTCGGTAGTGGCTGGTTTAAGAGGAGATCATCACAATCAGTTTGGCGCATTTGCGTCCCCTCGATTGCATTTTAAATACAATTTACGTCCACGCTCAGCGCTTCGTTTATCGATAGGCAAAGGGTTTAGGACGAGTAATGTATTGATTGAAAATTCTTCCTTTTTGGTAAGTGCAAGGCAAGTCCGATTTACCGAGCCTTTACGTCCCGAACAAGCTTGGAATTATGGCGTTAGTTATTCGCATAAATGGACTTTAGGGAAAGAATTGGAATTGGCTGTTAATGGAGATTACTATTACACTGATTTTGAAAATCAAGTGGTGGTGGATGTAGAGAATAAGGATTACGTATCATTTTACAATTTGGATGGTAAATCGTATTCACACGCCATTCAAGGAGAGGTTTCGGTGGAATATAAAAGGTTTGATATTAAAACCGCTTACAAGTACTTGGATGTGAAAACCGATTACCTTTCTGGATTAAAAACAAAACCTTATACGGCTAAAGATCGGGTTTTGGTGAATCTAGGATATCGTACTCGGTTTGATAAATGGAAATTCGATTTAACCACTTTATGGACAGGTTTGAGTCGTGTACCTTCTACAGAGGGTAATTTGCCAGAGAACACCCGCACCAATGAATCCGAAACATATGTGCTATTAAACGGACAAATAACTAAGAAATTCAAAACTTTTGAAGTATACTTGGGTGCTGAAAACTTATTAAATTACAAACAAAAAAATCCAATTGTAGACAGTGATAATCCATTTGGAGATGAATTTGATGCCTCCATGATTTGGGGCCCAGTTCAAGGAAGAATGGTATATGCTGGTTTACGATTTGCGATTAAATAAAAACAACGAGATGAAAAATTTAGGATTATTATTGATATTTGTATTGGCTACGGTTTTTTCTGCAAATGCATTTGCAGCGGAAAATGAAACCATCAAAATTCAAACTTCTTCGCAATGTGACATGTGTAAAGAAACCATTGAAAAAGGAATGGCCTTTGTAAAGGGAGTTAAAAAAACATCTCTGGATGTAGAAAGTAGTGTTTTAACGGTAGAGTATAATCCGAATAAAACCAACCCAGATGAAATTAGAAAAGCAGTGGCTGCTATTGGGTACGATGCCGATGACGTTGTTGCAGAAACAGAAGCGTACAATAACTTAAATAAGTGTTGTAAAAAAGGGGCACATAAATAAACGTACACGTAAAATTATTCAAGGCCTGTTTTCGAAAGAAAGCAGGCTTTTTTTATTAATGTGAATTAATTTGCTAGTTCATTTTTTTTTTAATTATGCACCGTCTTTCTAGAACCGGGAAGGTGGACCTAGCCGAAAACCCAAAGAGTAGGCATATTTTAATCTATATTTAATGAATTATTCTAAAATTTTTGTCGGGCTATTTTTAGCCGGATTAACAATGGCTTCGTGTCAAAAAACAGAAGCAGAGCCTGTCCAAGAAATATTGGAAGTACCTTCTCCTCAATTTAAAGTTCCCTCTTACATGCAAGCATTGATTAATTATGATGATCATGGCCAACAAGTCATCTTTTGTATTAATGTGCCGTCCAATTGTTTCCCTGAATTTGTACTCACTGCCAGTCATTCAGCGAATATTGCTGAATTTGATGATGCAATTGATAATGATGAGGTGCCTTACTATTTTGATAACGTAAGCTATATAGACCTTTTTCCTGAGTTGGAAGGCTTTAATGATGGCGAAGTGGTAAATGATTTAATAAGTGGAGATTTGGTTATTCATCGTTATTTTCAAGATTATGATCAAAAAACTTACTACTTAATAGTTCCAGCAAATATTAGAATTGATTATTCTGAAATGTCTGAGTGGGTTAATGATGTTGTTGCAACACTTGTTGTTGTTAAATAAATGTAATTAGAGGCCAAGGAGCTTTTGTAGTTCTTAGCCTCTAATTTTTTTGTTTTAAGAACGGTTATTAGGTGACGAATTTTTTTATTTGGCTACAAACATATTGTGTATCAAATAGTGAGATAGTTTTTACTTTTAGCAATTATAAATATTGGAAATTATATGAGAAAAAAAATAATCAACTTAAAGATTAGTAAATATGTTTTATTCATTTCGTTAATTTCTTTAAACTCGTGTTCCTCATATCAAGGTCAAAAAATGGAAATTGAAATCCTTAAAAAATCAAGTAAGGATAAGTTGCCATTTGCTGGGGAGGTTTTGGCAAGTAGTGGTTTAAGTGATATAGTTGGTGTCTTTGATTTAAAAAAGAAAACAGTTTCGTTTATTGAATTGAGTACTTTTGACGTAAAGGAGGTGGAGTTGCCAGATTCAATTTTTGATTTGTCAGAGTTTCCAATTTTTTATAGGTTTTATATTAAGTCAGCAGATTCAATTTTTTTTATTTCTGATGAAAATGTTTTGAAAATGTTTGACAAGAACTTGAACTTGAAGGAGGAGATTGCAATTCCTAAAGCCTATCCTCCCATCTCGCTTTTGCCAAGTTCATATGTTGTCTCAGATTTTGAATTAATGTACAACTGGATGATTTATAATCGTTACGGAGGTCAATCTGTCGAAGAAAGAAAGGCGAGATATGCTAAGGGGCATCCCATGGCTAGCTTTTTTTATGGTGCTAAGAAATCAGGAAAAATATCCACTTTTGGTAGTTATCCTGAAAAATACAAGAGTACGGGCAATAATTATTATTTAAATGAGCCATATTTAAATAAGGGAGCAAAAGATAAATTGGTAGTCTCATTTTCCGCTGAGGAAAATGTGTTCATATATGAAAAAGGGAAATTGCGTCAAACTAAAAAGTGCAAAAGTAAATATGTGAATAAGATAGGACATGTGCCTAATGATAAATTAAGGAATATTGCATTTGTAAGTGATTATCAGAGCGAAGAACCTAAATATTTAGGAATCTATTATGATAGATTCTTAAATAGATATTATAGAAAAGTTAGAGTTAGTAGAAATCGAGAGCATCCAGAAGACGGGCTGTGGTCTATTATTGTATTAGATGAAAATTTTGAAGTGTTAGGAGAGGTATTGATTAAGAATAGTGATTATTCTCATACGCTTTTGATTCCTACGGAAAATGGGATTTATTTAAAAGAAAGTAAGCCAGATTCTTTAGGTTATGCGGTATTAACCCTAGTGAACTTTATATGATGAAGATATTTCTATGTTCATTGGTAGTGGGTCTTAGTATGGCTTGTTCTATGAGTTTTACTAAAGAAACGAATTCATTAGTAAGTTTATTGAAGTCTTATGATAAAAGAATTCCAAATAGTGAGTGTGTATATATTTTACGTTCAAACCTGAGTTGTAAGGGATGTGTGCAAAGAATGTTTTATCAAATTGATAGCATCGCAGATGAGGGTTTTAAAATTCCAATGGTGGTATTGGCTACCTCCATTAAGGATGTGCCTCCGCAATTATTGGATAAAATAACGTTTGTTGAGGATGTGAAAAACGAGGTGATGACCCAATTTATTTGGTCGGTAAACTTAACGCTTATTCGAACTAAAGAAGGGGAGGTGATTGAATTCAAGGTAATTGAAACAACAGATCCTAGTATTTATCCGAAAGAAGTGGCCGATTTTTTCCAGACGGAATGAGTGAGATACTTAATATATTCAAAGCCTGTTTTCGAAAGAGAGCAGGCTTTTTTTATGTTTTATAGAGCATTTTTTTCTTTATTTTCGAACGAAATACCGGGTGAATGACATTGAATCCAATCGTATTATCAATTCCTATCTATTTTGTTCTGATTGTATTGGAATGGAGTTGGGATCTGTATACAGGGAAAAAACACTACACGTTTGAAGATGCTTTGGGTAATATTGGTTGCGGTTTAACCCAGCAATTAACCAATTTATTATCCAAGGTAGGAGTGGTCGCATTGTATACCTGGATTTATTCCGAATACCGTTTTTTTGATATCGAGCACACTTGGTATGGGGCGTTTGTATTATTTGTGTTGATTGATTTTTGTTATTATTGGGCGCATCGTTTGTCGCATGAGGTAAACCTGTTTTGGGTAGGTCATGTGGTCCATCACCAAAGTGAAGAGTACAATTTTTCGGTGGCTTTACGTCAAGGAACTTTTCAAACATTTTTTACCTCCCCCTTTTATTGGCCTCTGGCGCTTTTAGGTTTTGATCCGTATTGGTTTTTGTATATCGGGGCTTTTGTGACTTTATATCAGTTTTGGATTCATACCGAATACATAAAAAAAATGGGATGGTTTGAATTTGTATTTAATACACCATCGCATCATCGGGTACACCATGCTACGGATGCGCAGTATATTGATAAAAACCATGGCGGAACATTGATTATCTGGGATCGAATGTTCGGGACTTTTATAATGGAAAATGAGGCGCCAACCTATGGTATTACCAATCCGTTAAATTCCTTCAATCCCGTTTATGCTACCCTTCATCCAGTGGTGAGTTTATGGAAACGATTTGTTCAAACTCCTGGCGTAAATAATAAATTGCAAGTCTTGTTTCGCTCACCGGCTTGGAAATATGAAAATGAGATAGAAACAACGGATGTTACTGCAAAACCTTCGACAAATGGCGCAACCAAAAAGGTAAGGATATATACGGGCATTTGGTTTTTGTTGGTTATCGGGTTGGCAGCTAACTTGCTTTTTAACTACCAAAATTACGATTTGAGTTTCAATGTGTTTTATGTTTTTGGTTTGCTTTTTTCGTTGTGGAGTATTGGTAATTTAAATGATGGATTGGCTTACGCAAAGAAAGTCGAGGTGTTAAGATCAATGTTAGTGGTGGGGGTTTTGCTATGGTTTTTGTGGCAATCTAATCTCTCTGGTTTAATTTAAGAGGTGGTAATTCTACGTTTAATAGTACTTCGAACTAAAGAAAAACCCGCTCCAATAGAAGAAGCGGGTTTAATTTTTCATCCGGCTAAATAGCCCATTTTACCGGTTTCATAATCGCGTAGTGCTTGCATGATTTCCGTTTGTGTGTTCATGACATACGGACCCCACATAGATTTGGGCTCCTTAATGGGCGCGCCTGCCAGAACCAATAATTTGGAGGTCTTGGATGCCTTAATTTCAATCTCTGTTCCTTCCGGACTTAATTGAAGCAATTGCTTGGCCTGCATCGCATTTCCATTGAATAGCGTATCGCCATTTAATTGATATGCTAAGGCATTGTGTCCTTCGGGTAAAGTGAATGTACTGATCCCTTCGGGTTCTAACTCCACTGTGAAAGCGGTGATGCCCGTTAAAGATTTAATGGGCCCCGTCAATTTGTTTTGTTCCCCCGAAATAATATTAATCCGACTCTTGTGTTGAACAATACTAGGAATGTTTTCGGTGTCAAAAGCTTGATAATTGGGAGTTGTCATTTTTAGCGAAGACGGAAGATTTATCCATAACTGGATAATTTCTAGCGTGCCTCCTTTTTCAATAAAGGACTTTGGATTTCCTTCGGAATGAATAATTCCAGACCCTGCGGTAATCCATTGCACACCTCCCGCTTTTACAATGGATTCATTACCTAAAGAATCTTTGTGTTCGACTTCCCCTTGAAAAACAAAAGTGACGGGTTCAAAACCTCTATGCGGATGGGGCGGAACAAAAAATCCGGGGCCATTAGCGGTCATGGTTTTAGGCGTTGCATGATGCAGCAATACGAAGGGATTTACCTCTTCTAAAATTCCTTGGGGTATCGGTTGGCCAATTTTCACATTGCCCATCCGAACCGTTTGACTATTTACGATTTGTACAATCGATTTTTTCATTTTTACCTCCTTCAGGTAATTAAGTTATTAAATGACTTCAAATATTTCGTTGAAGGGTTTTCTTACTTTTTTGCCGTGTTGGGTTTTGTCTTCTTCCGATCTGTATCCGATAGGTAGAACTAGTGCAGCCGTTAAACCTTTGGCTTCTAACCCTAATATTTCGCTGTATTTTGCAGCATCAAATCCTTCCATTGGGCAGGAGTCAATTTTTAGTTCCGCACAGGCAGCCATTGCATAAGCGATGGCAATATATGTTTGTTTAGCCGTCCATGTTTTTACGGTTTCTACTGGAATATTCCCAATACTAGATTTCATGAAATCACCATAGCCATTCAGGTTTTCTAATTCAACCCCTTGCGTTTCCGACTTTAATTTAAGCATGGCTTCAATATGTTCGGGTGTCACCTCATTGAATCCACAAAACACTAGTAGGTGAGATGCATCCGTAACTTGAGACTGCCCCCAAGATGCAGGTTTTAATTGTTCTCGTATTTCAGGATTCTCTACCACCAATACTTTGTAGGATTCTAGTCCATAGGAAGTGGGTGTTAGACTGATGGCTTCTTTGATGATATTTAAATCTGAATCCGATATTTTTTTACTGGAATCGAATTGTTTAGTGGCATAACGCCATTTCAAATTTTCTACTAATGACATAATCGTATTGTTAATTTTTATTTTGCAGAGGTACTTCCATCAATAGGATTTTACTCCCTGTGCTTGCTTTTATTTTTATTTCCGTTGAATCCCATATTCCCATCCCATCTCTTGGGTTCAAGGTTTCATTTTCTAAAATGACTTCCCCTTCAATTAAAAAGGCATACACCCCGTTAGTGGCATCCTTTAGTCGGTATGTATAGGTTTCGTTGGCTTTCAATTCACCCAAATGAAACCAGGCATTTTGATGAATCCAAACGCCTGCATCATTCGCATTCGGAGAAAGGATTTGTTTGAACCCATTTTCCGTAGCTAAATTAGTAAATGCCAATTGATCGTAACGTGGAGTGACCTTAGTTTTATTTGGGATCAACCAAATTTGTAATAACTTTAATTCTTGGTCTTTGTTTTTATTGTATTCGCTGTGTTGAATCCCTGTGCCGGCACTCATCACCTGTACTTCTCCAGGACTAATAACACCCGAATTTCCCATGCTGTCTTTATGTTCTACTTGGCCACTTAATGGAATGGTAATGATTTCCATATTTTCGTGTGGATGGGTTCCAAATCCCTTTCCTGGGGCAATTTGGTCGTCATTCAATACCCGTAGAACTCCAAAATTCATTCTTTCTGGATTGTAGTAGTTCGCAAAACTAAAAGAATGATTGGCTTTCAACCATCCATGGTCTGCATGGCCTCTGGTGTTCGCTCTGTGTAATACCGTTTTCATTGTACGTATCTCCTTGTTTGGGATATGATTGAATCCCTCTTGTGAAACTATTTTGGTGGTGTCGGTCGTTCTTTGCTTTATTTCTGTTGCCAGAAGGGTAGGAGCTAATGCTCCTACGGATCCTGAAATAAGCGCTTTTTTGATAAAACTTTTTCTATCCATGGAATGTTTGTTGAAATAGCGGATAGTAAGTTAAATTAATGTGCGGTATAAATAGTTACATCTAAGCTGAATTCATCGCTGATGGCCTTGTCGCCTAAGCTATCAAAAAAACTAGTTGAACCATATTTCACCTCATATTTGGTGCGATCAATATTTAGTTTCGCAGTCACAATATGCTGTTTTCCATCCGGACTTACGGTGGCTAAAAATGACTGGCTATGCGTAATCCCTTTTATGGTAAGGTCCGCTGTAACCTGGTACGTATTGGCATTGGAACCCGGAGTGACTTTGGTTATCGAAATGGTGGCTGTTGGAAATTTTGCCGTTGAAAAGAAATCATCGGAATTTAAATGTCCTACCAATTTTTGATTCCATTCCCCTTCTAAATCTGTATTGGTAATGGTGGTCATATCGGCCGTAATTGATCCGCCAACTAATGCCCCTTTTTTAAATTTTAATTGCTCTTCTTTAATGCTAATGTTTCCTATATGATCCCCGCCTACCACTTTAGATCCGATCCATTTGATGGTAGATGTGTGCTTGGGGTTGTCGGTCGTTGTTTTTGTAGAGAATGCGCTTAAACCAATGATGGCTAATCCTAATCCGAGTACTAATGCTGATTTTTTCATGTGCGTTAATTTTTAATTGTTGTTGTTTACTGTTGTTGTTTACTGTTGTTGTTTACTGTTGTTGTGTTAATAATTGTCTATACAATGGTTGTGTCAAATTTTTTTACCCCCGAACCTTATCTAAAAGCATGGCTAATGTGCTTGCTTCTTCTTTTGTCAATCTTTGTTCGATTTCCTTTTCGGCTACTTTCAAAGTGGAAATGACATTTTCTAATAGGTCCAAGCCAGCTGTAAGAATAGAGATATCTACTTTTCTCCTATTGTTTGGACAAACCTCCCTGGTGACCAACCCTTTAATTCGCATTTTTTCAATCAAACGTGTGGTATTACTCATTTTATGAACCATTCGGCTTGAAATTTGTTGGAGGTTCAAGGCATTCCCTTTCTGACCTCTTAGAATGCGAAGAATATTGTATTGCTGTTCAGAAATACCAAATGGTTTTAGAATCGTGTTCATTCTTTCTGACATGTATACGCCTGTAAAAACGACATTTAAGGTGGCGCGGTGATAGGGTGCCAATTCTACACTCATTTTAAGTTCTTCTTCTAATTTCATCTGGTCGCTGTTGAGACAACAAATGTATATACAATTGTTGAATATGTCGCTATTTTTGTAAAAGTTTTAACATTTTCCACATTCCAGATCGTAATTGGTCCAATTCCTCATACGGAATATGACTCGACTGAGCTAGTTTTTCAGGAATAGTCGAAGCTGCTTGTTTCATGTCTTTACCTTTAGTGGTCAGTTGAATCATGACCACGCGTTCATCGATGGAACTACGTGATTTTTCTAGTAATCCCTTTTGTTTCATCTTTTGAAGAAGTGGCGTTACCGTATTGGTGTTTAGTAAAAGTTGACCTCCGATATCCGAAACGGTTTGTGCATCCTTTTCCCATAAAACCAGCATCACTAAATATTGGGGGTAGGTGAGGTCAATTTCGTCTAAATACGGTTTGTACAAACGTGTAATTAACCGTGAGGTGGCATAAATAGGAAAACACAATTGGTTTTCTAAAAACAGATTTTGATCATCATCCATGCTTATTTTATTAACTTGATTATGTCTTTTTCAATATTCACAGGTACGGTGGTAGGTGCATATCTTTTGTAGGGTACGCCATCCGGTCCAATTAAAAACTTAGTGAAGTTCCATTTAATTCGTTTTCCTAAAAAACCGCCTAGTTCGTTTTTTAAATATTTAAATACGGGATCTGTATGCTCCCCATTCACATCTACTTTTTTTGCTAATTGAAAAGTAACCCCATGATTAATGCGGCAAGCTTCTTCAATAGTGTCATTGGTTTCCGGTTCTTGATTTTTAAATTGATTGCATGGAAACCCTAGAATAACCAATCCTTGGTCCTTGTATTTTTGATTCAACTCTTCTAATCCATCAAACTGTGGCGTTAACCCACATTTGGTAGCGGTATTAACCACCATTACCGTTTTGCCTTTGTATTCGGACATAGAAATGGTTTTTCCTGCAGGGGTATCGAATTTTAAATCGTAAAAGTTCATGGTGTAATCTTTAATTAATTTGTATCGTGCACGACAAAAATACATTGAATTCTTCGGAGTATGGAAGTTCCAAACATTAAAAAATGTTATCTATAAATAATACCTTTGAGTTTTTAATAAATTCAATGATCATGATTTCAATTCAACATACTTTTCATATCAAGGCATCCATTAATACGGTGTATGACGCTTTAACTACTATTGACGGATTGTCGGAATGGTGGACTCGAGATACTATTGGTAATTGTGAAATAGGGGATTCTATCTATTTTACTTTTGGGCAACATGCTACGTTTGAATTTCAAGTCGCTCAATTGGATTCCAATAAATCGGTCAACTGGAAATTTGTGGATGGCTATTCAGATTGGGCAAATACGTTTGTTTCGTTTGTATTATCTGAAAATGAAGGAATGACTCAGCTAGAATTCGTACATGAGGAGTTCCAAGAGGATTATGAAGGATATGGAAATATCAACTTTTCCTGGGCCGGTTATTTATCCAGTTTGAGGGCTTATTGTGAAAACGGTGAAGGGAGTCCGTTTTCCAATTAAAAAGTGGGTGTTGTACGAAATACATTAAGGTAATAAATTCAATAAAACTATTTATATGACCTATCTGTGGTTGAAATCATTACATATCATCTTTGTGGTGACTTGGTTTGCGGGGTTGTTTTACATCATCCGATTATTTATTTATCAAACGGAAGCGCAGGATAAACCTGCGTTGGAACGAGATATTCTAACGGCTCAGTTTAAATTAATGAGTAAAAGGTTATGGTATGGAATTACTTGGCCTTCTGCAGTTTTAACAGCCGTATTAGGAACCAGTGTATTGTGGCAAGTTCCAGTGTATTTATCCCAACCCTGGATGCATTTAAAACTCGCGTTTGTGGGGGGCTTGTTTGCCTATCATTTTTTAAGCCATCGTGTATTTAAGCAATTACAAAATGACGTATACACCTATAGTTCTACCAAATTGCGAATTTGGAATGAAGTAGCCACCCTAATTTTGTTTGCCATCGTATTTCTGGTCGTGTTTAAAAATGCGACCGATTGGCTCAAAGCATTGGGTGGTCTTATTGCTTTTGCCATTGTATTGATGCTAGCCATTAAGCAATACAAAAAAATAAGATCTAAAAAGTAAATCCTCGGAATTCTAATTAGATGGTCATGGAAAAAACACGTGTACTTGGTTTTTTTCGTACTAACCTTAAATCAAAGGCCATGCATATATTTCGAACAAAGGGGCGTGCTTTCTCGGGAACCGTTAAATGGGTGCCCTGGATGTGAACCAATCCATCTTGTTCCATTACTTTTAATTTAGCCAGGCAATCGCTTAGCTCTGGAAACTGAAGGTCAGGAGCATCCCAATTCGTTTTAAAATGGCACATAATGTTTAGGATGTGTTGCCGAATAATTCGATCTTCTTTCGTCAATAAATGACCTCTGAATATAGGTAATTTACCCGCGTTTGCCCGTTTCTCATAATCGGATACCGATTTCTCATTTTGAGCAAAGGCGTACCATGAATCACTAATGGACGACATACCTAAACCGACCATTAATTGAGTTTTACTTGCGGTATATCCCATGAAATTTCGGTGTAACGTTTGGTTTTCTAGAGATTGGTACAAGGAATCTGTTTTTAATGCAAAGTGGTCCATACCGATTTCTACATAACCCAACTCAGAGAATAACTTCTTACCGGTTTCATATAATTCCCTTTTTATATCCGTGGAGGGTAAATCAGCTTCACTGTATCCTCGCTGTCCTGTACCTTTAATCCAAGGAACATGTGCATAACTGTAAAAAGCCAAACGATCGGGTAAAAGCCGATTTGTTTTTAATATGGTGTCTTTAATATTCGCTAAGGTTTGATGCGGTAACCCAAAAATGAGATCATGACTAATGGAAGTGTATCCAATTTCTCGAGCCCAGTTGGTCACTAATTCAACTTGCTCAAAACTTTGAATTCGATTAATGGTTTTTTGAACTTTCGGATCGTAATCCTGAATTCCAAAACTGCATCGTTTAAATCCAAGTTGGAACAGTGTAGATAGGTGTTCTTTAGTGGTGTTGTTCGGGTGAGCTTCAAAACTAAATTCATAGTTCTCTGCTTTTTCCGCCCGATTGAAAATTCCGTTTATAAGTCGTTGAAGTTGCTCGGGACTAAAGAACGTTGGTGTACCACCTCCCAAATGCAATTCTTTGATACGCGGTGTATCCGTGAACTTGGAGCAATAGGTTTTCCATTCATTTAATAAAGCGGTAATGTATGGGTTCTCTACTTCATGGCGTTTGGTAATTTTTTTATGGCATCCACAAAACGTACATAAACTCTCGCAAAATGGAAGGTGAATGTAAACACTAATTCCTTCCGTACCGTTACTTTCATTAAACGCCCGAATGGCGGTTTGTTCCCAGGTGGTTTCTGTAATAGAACCTTCTTCCCAGTAGGGAACTGTTGGATAACTCGTGTACCGTGGACCGGGAATATTGTACTTCTGAATGAGATTGGATGCCATAATTTTATTTTTTAATATCCGAAAAGTTTGATCGCTTCTTTGGCAAAATAGGTAGCAATAATATCTGCACCCGCTCTTTTTATGGATGTTAAAGATTCTATGATAGCCTCGTTTTCATTGATCCATCCTTTTTCGGCAGCGGCCTTTATCATGGCGTATTCACCACTTACTTGATATACGGATACCGGAACTTCCGAAATGGCTTTGGCTTCTTTTACAATATCTAAATACGGAAGTCCGGGTTTTATCATGACGATATCGGCTCCTTCTTCGATATCCAATAATATTTCTTTTACGGCTTCATGACTATTGGCGGGGTTCATTTGATAGGTTTTTTTATCCCCAAATCCGGGAGAGGAATCTAACGCATCACGAAAGGGTCCGTAAAAACAAGATGCGTATTTGGCACTATAGCTCATTATCCCTGTTTGGATAAATCCTTCTTCATCTAATCCTTCCCGAATTCCATGAATACGTCCATCCATCATATCACTTGGAGCCACAAAATCAGCCCCCGCTTCCGCATGTGAAATGCTCATGGCGGCTAAAATTTCTACGGTAGAATCATTGATGATTTGTCCGTCTTCTACAATCCCATCATGTCCATAAGAAGAATACGGATCTAGGGCAACATCTGTCATGACTAACATTTCTGGAACGGCATCTTTTATGGCTTTTATGGCCCGTTGCATTAAGCCATTTGGATTCATGGCTTCTGTTCCTTCATTATCCTTTAACTCATCAGCTACCTGTACGAAAAGTAATACCGATTTGATTCCCATTGCCCATAACTCTTTGACGTCTTTTAGGGTTAAATCTAAGCTCTTTTTAAAGTAATTGGGCATAGATGGGATTTCTTTAATCTGCCCTTTTCCCTCAGAAATAAACAAGGGAACTAAAAAATCATTGGGAGTAAGGATGGTTTCTTGCACCATCGAACGGATGGCTGCATTCTGACGTAATCTTCGTGGTCTTTTTACAGGATACATAACTAGTTCTTTTTGTAATTCTTTACGGCATTCACAAATGCCTGAGCGTTTTCAACGGGGATATTCGGTAAAATCCCATGGCCTAAATTGGCGATGTATTTATCCTTCCCGAAACGGTCAATCATCTCTGTCGCTAATCGTTCTATTTCTGGAATGGGAGATAATAATCTGGATGGATCAAAATTCCCTTGTAATGTTATATTTCCACCGGTTAATTTTCGAGCTGTTTCTGGAGTAACCGTCCAATCCACGCCTAGAGCGGATGCACCACTTGTTGCCATTTTATCCATCGCAAACCAACACCCTTTACCAAACACTATAACCGGGGCTATATCTTTTAAGGCGTCTACAATTTGTTGGATGTATTGCCAAGAAAATTCATGGTAATCTGCTGGAGATAACATGCCGCCCCAACTATCAAAAACTTGTACTGCATTGACTCCAGCTTTTACCTTTTCCTTTAAATAGGCAATGGTAGTATCTGTGATTTTCTGCAATAATAAATGAGCCGCTTCCGGTTGCGAAAAGCAAAAACCTTTGGCTTGATCAAAAGTTTTTGATCCATGCCCTTCCACCGTATAACATAAAATGGTCCATGGGGAACCGGCAAACCCAATTAATGGTACCCGGTCATCCAATTCATGTTTAGTCATTTTTATAGCATCCATTACATAGCCCAAAGTATCGCCAATTTCTGGAACGATAACTTTGTTGACGTCCTGCATTGATTTTACGGGATTGGGTAACCATGGTCCCACTCCAGGTTTCATTTCGAATGGAATATTCATGGCTTGTGGAACAACCAAAATATCCGAAAATAAGATGGCTGCATCTACTCCAATTTGGTTTACCGGCATCAACGTTATTTCGGTGGCCAATTCGGGCGTTTGACATCGAGTGAAAAAATCATATTTATCACGTAATGTTCTAAAGTCCGGTAAGAACCTTCCTGCTTGTCGCATCATCCATACGGGGGGACGCTCCACCGTTTCTCCTTTTAGTGCCCGTAGAAATAAATCGTTTTTCATGTGTTTTGAAATAAGTCAATTGTCTTTTGAATAACCGATGAAATGCGATGATTGTCGGCTACATAAATATTTTTAGAATAGGGTTGAATACTGGCGAGGGTCGTTTGACCGATGCATATTATTTTCTCCTGTTTTATGGCGTTTTTTGAAATGTAACTCTCCACAGCTGATGGGCAAAAAAAAAGGATGGCATTAAAATTTTCGGTTCGTTTCGTAGGTGTAAGTTCGGAGATATAGGTAATTTCTTGAGTAAACGAAATATGGTGGTCATTTAGAATGTTAGGAAGCTCTGGACGGCTTCTGTTTCCACATAAAATGGAGATGTTATTCTCCTTTTGGGAGATCATAAATAGACCCATTTGCAACGCGTTTTCAAAAGACTGGGTCACCGTAATTTGATGCCCTTTAAGAAGTTTTTCGATGGATTCACCTACACAATAAATAACCTTCCCTTTAAGTGTGGCAGTCTGGTTAAATTGGATAAGTGATCTAACCGCATTTTTACTGGTGATTAAAACAACAGTACACGATTTTACCGATAATAAACTAGCCTGGGTGAATTGGATCGAAATAAAGTCTTTTTCAATCCATTCAATTCCGTTAGAATGGAGCATTTCCCGATGAGTATCGGAAATTACTTTAGTGGATAATATGAAAGGTTTCCCTGTCATGTTACGATTCTTTTCGGATTTCCATTAGAATTTCACGAGCCCCCATTTCTAAAATTTCAGCGGCACATAATCCTCCAAAACCCTCCGCATTGTGAATGGGAGTTGTTTTGTGTATTTCTATTTGTTGGTTTCCATCCAGCGAAGTAACGACACCCGTAAATGAAATTTCTTGGTCAGTTATCTTAGCATATGCACCCACTGGGGCTGTACAACCGGCATTTAAATCGTGCATGAATTGACGCTCTATTTTAACAGCAATAGAGGTCGGCTGATGATTTAGTTGGCGGATGATTTCTTGCAATTCGGTAGCGTTGCCTTGACCCATAACCAACAATGCCCCTTGAGCGGCCGCAGGGATCATCCAGTCTAAACGAAAGGAATTCTCAGGTAATTGGTCAATTCGTTTCAAACCCGCTTCCGCAAAAATGGCTCCGTCCCATGGATGGCTCGCTAATTTTTGGAGTCGCGTAATGACATTTCCTCGAATACCTGTAATCGTATCGTTTTTGTACTTATGTAGCCATTGCGCTTGTCTTCGTAAACTAGAAGTGGCAATGGTTCGATGCGTATGGGATTCGAACTCTTCTGGAGTCCCATTAAATACCATGACATCATGAATTAATCCACGTTCAGGTACCGCAAATTCCACCAGACCTTTGGGTAAAACAGTAGGTACATCTTTCATAGAATGGACCGCAATGTCTATTCTGTTTTCCAATAAGGCAATGTCTAAACTTTTGGTGAAAATTCCCGTTACTCCAAATTCGTATAAGGGAACCGTAGTATCCTGGTCTCCGGTAGTGTGGATGGTAACAATCTCGGTCTGGTGCCCCAATGTGGTAATCGCATCTGCGATAAAATGAGCTTGCCACATAGCTAACACACTGCTCCTGGTACCAATGCGTATCCGTTTATTCATTGCTTTGGCTTTCATCCAATTTAAATATTTGATGAATAAAATTTAAATCTTTATCAAAATCAGTACTGTTTTTACGCAAATAGCCAGCGAAATTACCCGTGAGTTTTTGTACGATTTTATCGGTTAACTGCATCATCAATTCTGAATCGTCTTTGCTGATAGATTTTGTCAGCTTTTGAAGCTCACTATCTTTATATTGTTTCAGTTTGGCGTTTAAAGAATTTAAAGTGGGAATCATTTTTCTGGAATCTACCCATTCATAAAATTCCTCTTTAATATGATCCATTACTTCATAGGCCTTCGGAAGGTGCTCCTGCCTGTTTTTAAGCGTTTCATTGGTAAGTTGACTCAATTCATCCATATGAATAAGGGTAACTCCCGGTAGTTGGGCTACTTCTGGGGCCACGTTTCTGGGAATGGATAAGTCCAG
The DNA here is from genome assembly GCA_913062955.1 of uncultured Flavobacteriales bacterium. Taxonomy (GTDB): domain Bacteria; phylum Bacteroidota; class Bacteroidia; order Flavobacteriales_G; family Salibacteraceae; genus CAJXZP01. Next base: position 36,842 of record CAJXZP010000032.1, read on the forward strand.
GATGAGTAAGGGTGTTTCTAAAGTAATATTATGCTGCGTGATCGTGGGTATAGAAGCCCCTGTAGCAACAAATAAAATATCACTATTGGCTATTTCTTCATTTAAAAAATCATGACTTTTGACATGAACGTCAAATTTATGACCCAATATTTCCGCCTTTTTTTGACTTCTATTTATTAATGTAATAGAATCATGATTGGAGTGTTTTATTAAATTATCACACGTATTTCGCCCGAGTTTCCCCGTGCCATATAAAAGGATCTTTTTATTATTTAAATCACTAAATTGATTACGGATATATTGAACTCCCGCAAAAGAAACCGAAGTGACTCCAGAGCTTAATTGGGTTTGGGCCTTCACTTTTCTACTGGCTTGAATCACCGAATTGATTAAGCGATCTAGAAATACATCCGAAGGTTGCAAGGATAACGATTGCTTATAGCTCTTTTTTACTTGACTAATCACCTCAAAATCGCCAATAATCTGACTATCTAATCCACACCCTACTTTAAAAAGGTGATTCACTGCCTGGGTCCCTTTATAAATAAAAGCGTTTTGTTTTAGAAGTTCAATTTCCCCATTCGAAAATTCCACTAATAAATGAAGTAAGGTTTTAGCTTCAGAAGCAAACCCGTATAATTCGGTTCGGTTGCATGTTGAAATTAAAAAAACACTGGTGCAGTTTAGTTTCTTGGCTTCTGTTAATAATGCGACTTGATTTTCTGAAGTAATGCTGAATACCCCCCGAGTTTGGGCATCTGTTTTTTTGTAAGAAATACCAATGGAATAGAATTGAATGTTATTTTGTTCTTCTAAATATCGCATGTATCTATTTTGTCCTTTTGGAGGTCGCAAATATACTTCGCTAGCCTCACTATAAGTAGGTAGGTTTGTAGTGGAAATGTCATATTTTATAGGGGGTTCAAGTTGGTGGTGTTTGGCGTCAAAACATTTGTTTCTTTTGCATGGAACTGCTATCAGTTAGTGACTAAAAATGAATTTATCCCCTTTTGTATTGGAGAGGGGGTATAAATAATAGGATTTTAATTTCGTGAAATATGAAGGGGATATTATTGGTGAATTTAGGGTCTCCAGATAGTCCAGAGGTGAAGGATGTAAGGAGGTATTTGGGCGAATTTTTAATGGATGAGCGCGTCATTGATATTCCATTTTTATTCCGTTTTCTTCTGGTAAAAGGAATTATTGTAAACACGCGATCAAAAAATTCGGCTGCAGCCTATGCTAAAATATGGACCGATGAGGGCTCTCCTTTAATTGTGAATTCCGAGAAACTAGCTAAAGCATTGCAAAGTGAAACGACCTATCCCATTGCCCTTTCAATGCGCTATGGGGAGATGTCCATTGCTAAAGGGTTTGAGGAGTTACATGGAAAAGGGGTAGATGAAATTCTTTTAGTGCCTTTGTACCCGCAACATGCCATGTCTAGTACGGAAACCGCTATTGAAAAAGCGAAAGAAATTCGGGCAAAGCAATTTCCAGAAATACGGATGGAAGTGTTACCTGCATTTTATGATCAGGAAGATTATTTGTCGGTGCTTACTTCCAAAGTGAAAAAGGAAATGAACCCAGATGAATTTATGGTGTTTTCATACCACGGTTTACCCGAAAGGCAAATAAAAAAATTGGATGTCACCAAATCACATTGTTTGATGACAGAAAACTGCTGTACAACTCCTTCACCCGCTCATAAAACCTGTTACCGTCATCAATCGTTTAAAATTACCAGTGAAATGGTAAAACGATTAGGTTTAAAAGAAAATCAATATGTCAGTAGTTTTCAAAGTCGTTTAGGTAATGATCCGTGGTTACTACCCGCTACCGATGAAACTTTAAAAAAACTGGCTCGAAATGGTCTGAAGAATGTGCAAGTAATAGCACCTTCTTTTGTAGCAGACTGTTTGGAAACGGTGGAAGAATTAGCGATCGAGAATCGGGATTATTTTATGGGTGCCGGAGGTCAAAATTATCATTATATTTCCTGTTTGAACCATGATTCTAGTTGGGTACAAGTATTGAAAAAATGGTGTGAGGAGTGGGTTTCTGATACGGTTAACGTAAAATGAATAGGTTAAATAAAATTTAATATGAGTTATAAAAGAAGTAGTGAGCTTTTTCAAGAGGCTAAAAAGTATATTCCTGGAGGGGTGAATTCTCCTGTTCGTGCGTTTAACTCGGTAGGAGGCACGCCTATTTTTATGAAAAGCGCAGCGGGTGCTTATCTCATGGATGAGGATAATAATAAGTATATTGATTATATAAATTCTTGGGGGCCCCAAATTTTAGGGCACGCTTTTCAACCCGTAGTGGATGCGGTTATTGAACGTACAAAATTAGGAACCTCATTTGGGACTCCTACGGAAATTGAGACCGAAATAGCACAATTAATTGTTTCCATGGTTCCCGGTATTGATCAAATCAGAATGGTTAATTCGGGTACAGAAGCCTGTATGAGCGCTATCCGTTTGGCAAGGGGTTTTACAGGAAAGGATAAGATTATCAAATTTTCTGGGTGTTATCACGGACATTCCGATTCCTTTTTAATTGCAGCGGGTAGTGGGGCAGTTACTTTTGGAGCTCCTAATAGTCCTGGAGTAACCCAAGGTACCGCCAAAGATACCTTGTTGGCTAACTTCAATGATATCGCACATGTTTCTCAGATTATTGCAGAACATGAAGGAGAGATAGCCGCTATAATAATTGAACCTGTTGCAGGAAATATGGGATGTATTCCACCTATGGAAGGCTTTTTAAAAGCATTAAGAGAGGTGACTGCCAAACATGGGATACTCCTCATTTTTGATGAGGTTATGACAGGCTTCCGTTTGGCTCCAGGAGGGGCGCAGGAATTGTTTGGAATTACAGCCGATATCGTGTGTTTTGGTAAAATTATTGGCGGAGGTCTTCCTGTAGGTGCCTTTGCTGCGAGAAACGAAATAATGAATCATTTGGCTCCTTTGGGAGCGGTTTATCAAGCTGGTACTTTATCAGGTAATCCGTTAGCTATGTCGGCAGGTTTAGCCATGTTAACGGCTCTAAACAATGATACGGAAGTGTATGATCGAATAAATAACAAAACAGCCTATTTACACCAGAAATTAGAGAAAGTACTTCGGGAATCGGGGCATGATTTTACCATTAATCGTAAAGGATCAATGATTTCTCTTCATTTTTGTGAGGATGAAGTGCTTGATTTTGAATCCGCAAAAGCAGGGGATAATCCAAAATTTAAAGCCTTTTTTCATGGGATGTTAGAACGAGGGATTTATTTAGCCCCTTCCGCTTATGAAACATGGTTTATTTGCGATGCGTTATCCTATGAGGATTTAGATCAAACCGTGAAAATGGTAAAGGAAACTCTAGATTCGATCTAATTGGATAAACCTAGGGCCTTGAATTCAATACGAGTTATTTAGCATAAAAAGCATATTTCAATAAAACATCCATAGGTACAATATCTATCGCTTTTTCATTGGTGGCTTCCAATACTACTAATGGGGCAGCGTTGTTTTGATGAGCTTCTAAAAATCGAGCGGCACATAAACACCATCTATCTCCTGGTTTTACTCCGGCAAATTGCCATTGAGGTAAAGGGGTGGATAAGTCATTTCCAACGCTTTTCGAAAATGCTAAAAATTCTTCGGTAGCCACTATACATACCGTATGTGACCCTTGGTCGGTCGCATCTGTGTGGCAACAACCATCTCTAAAGAATCCCGTTATTGGGGTGGTGCTACACGTTATTACAGGGTCTCCGAAAACATTGGTAGTTTGCATAGTTTTTTTTTGCTAAAATAGTGGAATTCTAAAAACACAAGGCGTAAAAGCCGGTGATTAAACCGGCTTTTACCCTATAAACCCATGAAGGCTGTTTTTCCCAGTTCGTGTAAGGATGTTTTATTGGAATTAATATTGGCGTGTGATTGGTAGATTCCGGGTTTGTCTGCCACCTGCATTAATTTCCCATACGTGTCTTTTGTGGAAATGACCACCACCTTTCGGTCTTCTTGTAACGATGCTTTAATAGCAGATTTGTCTACTTTATTGAAAAATTCTCGGGTGTAATTGTCCCGTTTTTTTTGATCGGACTTGTTTATTTGACCTTCACGAATAACTTCTTCAAAAGGAAATCCAAAGGTTAGTACCTGCTCCTCTACATGTTCATTCCGTGCTTTAAATAAGCGTGCTTCCTCTTTGTTTAAATGAAGTATTAAATAGCTTTTGGCCAATTGTTGTTCTTGTAAAAGAAGGTCAACTTTAAAATGATCTCCTATAAAAACGGTGTTTTGATTAAGGGGAAGCTCCGATTGGATCACTTTTACAGTCTCCGTAGAAACAAATAAATGTAAAGAATGGGATAAACGGGTGAAATCAATTTCGGAAATCATGTTGGCCAAGGAATTTAGAGTTATCCTGGAGTACATTTCATCGTATTTTTTATCTAATTCTTGTTTCGCTTCCTTTAAGATGTTTTTGAGTGCGATTTCATCTTGTTCATAATCCGGGTAAGACTTATGGGTGTTTAACGAAATACTAACCAGACCGGTTCCTCTTTCTTTGGCTAATTGATCAATTACTTTCTTCATACTCGTTATTTTTTAGTTGTTTCTAATTTTATACGAGTAAACAAGTGTTTTTGTTTCTTTTAGGTTGTTTTCATCTAAATAAAGGTCTGCTAATCAATGGGGAAAAGCTCCATGGTATTGAAGAAAGGATAAGGAATAAGCCAATAATCATCCAAATAATCAAGGATTTATACTTGTCATTATCCATTACTTTTTTGTTGCTTTTTAGTATTCCATAGTGAATTATACCTACGGCTACTAGCATAACGGTTATATGTTCTAATCCGAAAAATCGGATTTCTCGTTCTTTCATGGCTTCGGGTAAATTGTTCCAGAAATAACGGGGGAATGGACTGTAATAATACAAGAGTAATCCGAGGGTTAATTGAAAATCCAAGGAGATGAGTACGACCTTTTGTAAAACCGGAATACGATGATGAAATGAAATGCCCTGTTTTTTTTGAATCCAAGCCAGACCAATAATGCCGATTAATGAGGCTAAAATTAGCCATCTGTTGTAGGAATGTAGAATTAATGAAAGATTGTATAAGGAACCCATTTTATGATTTAAAGGTCAAAAGTAGGTGAATACGAATCGAATAATTGAGGAAAGAATAATTAGTTTTGCCGCCCAAAATTGGCAGTATGATTTCAATAGATAATATCGGAGTAGAATTTAGTGGGCACACCCTTTTTAGTGATGTTTCGTTTGTAATAAACGACAATGATAAAATTGCATTAATGGGTAAGAATGGTGCCGGTAAATCTACCCTGATGAAAATTATTGCCGGTGTAAATAAACCTTCTTCGGGTTCTGTTCGTGCTCCCAAAGATGCGGTAATCGCCTATTTGCCCCAGCATTTATTAACCGAAGATAAGTGTACTGTTTTTGAAGAGGCCTCCAAAGCATTTGCACATGTGTTTGAAATGCGGGATGAAATTGATGAACTCAATAAACAATTAGAAACCCGTACCGATTACGAATCGGACGCGTACATGAAAATTATTGAACGAGTAACCGAATTGGGGGAATCGTTTTATGCATTAGAGGATATAAACTTTGATGCCGAGGTAGAAAAAGCGTTGCAAGGATTGGGTTTTAAAAGATCGGATTTTAAGCGTCAAACCAGTGAGTTTAGTGGCGG
>CAJXZP010000033.1 GCA_913062955.1 uncultured Flavobacteriales bacterium
GATGTAAACGGAATTTGGGGTGGTTACCAAGGTGAAGGCGCCAAAACGGTTATTGCTTCGAAGGCATATGCCAAAATCTCGATGCGTTTGGTTCCCGATCAAGATCCAGATGAAATTACCGAATTGTTTACGAAACATTTTGAAAGTATTGCTCCTTCAAGTGTAAAAGTAAAAGTAACTGCACATCATGGGGGACAGCCTTACGTTTCGCCAACAGATTCTATTGCGTATGCAGCGGCTAGTAAAGCCATGGAAGAAGCGTTTGGTAAGAAACCAATTCCAGTGCGTTCGGGAGGGTCTATTCCAATTGTTTCTCTGTTTGAAAAAGAATTAGGGATGAAAACTATTTTGTTTGGTTTTGGATTGGATTCGGATGCTATTCACTCTCCAAATGAACATTATGGATTGTTTAATTTCTATAAGGGAATTGAAACCATTCCTTATTTCTACAAGCACTTCACAGAAATGAAGAAGTAAGATTTTTCTTTTAAATAGTAGAAAGCCTCACCGGAAATGTGGGGCTTTTTTTGTGAGGTATTTTGGCATCTCCCCGAATCATGGAAAACATGAATCGGGGCCACGCTTTCCACTATATCTTTTGTCGTTCCTCCAAAAGGATGCCGCTGCAATCGTTAATGCAGACCACCCTTTCAGGCTTAATTGTATCTAGATTATTTCCAAATTGATTGAATTGGAACTAGGGGGTGTTGTTTAGGTATGACCGCTACTCTATTGATAATGAAATAATTACGCGGAAGTATTTTTGCTTTTTGTTTTTTTTAGCATAGATTTGGTTTGAAATTAGTAACCATTAAAATCTAGTGTCAGGATGAATAAGTCCCTACTAAAATATTTATTAATTGGGGTTGTTACCCCTATTTTGATAGGCTGCAGTGAACCCCGACTTGATAGCAGTAAGTGGCATGTAATAGCATTAACCCCCGTTACTGAAACCGGTTTAGATAGTCTGAGTTTGGTGGAAATCGTTTTGCTTTCAAATATGGACTCCTTAAATGAACCAAAAATGTTACTATTAGAAAACGGAAGTATTTCCATTCTGACTGCAAATAATGAAGTTCTGATCAAGGAGGATTTCGAAATTAAGGAGGAATTGAAAAACGGACGATACGAAATAAGGATTGGTGATAACGATGCAATTTTCAGTACTAAAAAAGGAGATTCATACCTAATAGTCAATAATGGACGCTATCAGTTAAAAAGATTTTAAATAACGAATTATCTTCCTAATTAGGAAAGCCTCACAGGAGAATGTGGGGCGTTTTTGTGTGCGGTTTTTAAGGTCAATCTTCTCCTATCTCCTTTAACTCAAATTGCGTCTTGTTCTTAGGAGAACGGTTTTTTGTTATGGGTGGTAACAGAATTCGGATTTTGTAGGTACTATTAGTGGACGAACGAAAACCGTATTCTCCCTTGGGCCTGTGCGGAGTAATTTGTGTTAGAAGTAGTAAAAAGGCCCGCATTAGGGATAGCAGCGGCATCCTTTTTCCTTTTTTTGGAGGAAAAAGATACAGCGGAGAGCCCGACCTTTGGATGAGGAACGAAGCTAAGGGAATGCCCAAGAAAAAATAATAAGACAAAAAAACAGGATCCACATATGTGAATCCTGTTTCTATCGGAGTTTCTATATATTAGGGATATACAGAATTTTTAGTCTAGTTAAAGAGTTGCCGTCCAATTGGCTGTCCAGTCGTCACCAGAGGTAACTGCACCAATGTAGTTCGCAGAGTTGAACCAAGTTCCTAAGGTAGATGGATCAGTAGACTCAGAACCGGTGTATGTTCCAACATATCCGTTTAGGAAAGAGGTATCCGTGACCCCGTTTTTAGCATCGTTTTCAAATTTGTCACAACTTTTCCAAGCGTTCGCATTCGTAGTAGAGGAGATAGATGAAGTAACCAGTAAAGAACCATCGTTCATGTTGTCTTCCGTTTGAGTGGATGGAGATTCATCCGAAACTCTATAGCCATGTTTTGGGGCATTAATAACGATAGCATTATAGATTTTACCTTTAGTTCCTGCTCTTAAACGGAAACCGGTGTTTGATCCATCTCCATCATCCATTAACATCACAGTGATGTTGGATAAAGTAGGGTTTGAAAATGGGGTAGCTGCGTTATCATCACCGTTGTTGTCACATTCAAAACCTCTATCTCCTTTGTCGGTATGTTGGTTCACCACTAAAAATTGTCCGTTTCCAGTCCAACCTTGAGTCCAATCAAATGAGTCATCGTGGTTTCCTGTAGATACACAGTAACGGATGCTTACCGATCCTCCAAAGAATTCGAAACCATCGTCTGCACCTCTATACGCTTGTAGGTAAGATACATCGGTGCCTGAACCTACTCCTTGGAATGCAAAACCATTTAATTCGTTATCCGTACCTAAAATACGACCCGCATACTCCACTCGGATATATTTCATCATCCCTGAGTTATCGTCAGATTCGTTACCACCGTAAGTTCCAGTTCCTCCTTCACCTTCAGCAGTACCCCCTGTTACATTAATAGGAGCGTAACCGTTAATAATAATTCCTCCCCAATCACCAGGAGTAGGGTTTGATTTGATAGTCGTAAATACAATAGGAGCGTTAGCGGTTCCTTCGGCCATTATTTTTCCTCCTTGAGCAATCGCTAAAAATGGAGTTGTGCCATCATCTGCCGCTTTAATAGTGGTTCCAGCTTCAATCGTTAAAGTACTCCCCTCTTTTACAAATACACCCGCTGATAATAACCAGTTTTGGGATGCCGTAAATGTGTAATTTGTGTTGATGGTTCCCACTACTTTTTTGTAAGAGTTTCCGTCAATATCTACATCTGTTACCGTGTATGTTTTGGTGTCTGTGTTTGTTGTTTCATCCTCATCCTTTTTACATGAAGACAATCCTAGAACGGCAGTTAAAGCAAATAATCCTGCGATTTGTGTAAATTTTTTCATTTCGAATTTTGTTTGTTTTTTTCGTTTTAAACTTTGATGCAAATAACGGGTGCACTTGTTATTTTGGACTTAAGCCATCATTAACGAATGTTTACTAAAACCCAACTTATGTTAAGGAATTGTTGCCTTGAAAAATAGGGGCGAGTAAAAAGTCCCGTTACCCATATAGGTAACGGCCCCATTGTTTTGTACGTGTTAATTTCCAAAGATCTTGTACACCAAAGTAGCGCCAACATCTATCCCTTTTTGATACGAATCAACAAGTGTGTTTTTGTTGCCTTGTGTAGACTCTTGTTCTACTTGAATTTCTGGATTTAACAGGTTGTTGGCCGATACATTAAACTGCCAGTGTGGACCTAAATCATTTTTCCACGTGAAGTTTAAAGTATGGATGGCTTGTTCATAGGCATCTCCAATGTTTTGACGACCTACCGCATAGAGTCTTCTGCTAAAATAGTTATAAGAAAGGGTAGCGGATGTTTTATACTTTTCTGTAAATCGTTTTTCATACATTAAATCAGCATTGGCTAAAATGGGAGATGCACCTTGCAATGGTCGGTTAGGATTGTTTGCGGTAACTCCCTTGGTAATGTCAATTTCAACAGTAGAGTAGATGTAAGAAAAGTTACCTCCTACCCCAAAGTTTCTGAATGGCGAATCGGTAGCGACAAAATTCCTGAATTTCTTGATGAACTCTAATTCGACTCCATAGGCTTGGGCCGACTTGGCATTTTGATAGGTTAATAAGATTCCAGAGGCCGAACCTACCGTAACCTGTTCAATAGGTTGATCAATCATTCTACCAAACACCGTGACCGAATATAAATCTCCGGAATTAGGGTAGCGTTCAAATCGTAAATCAATATTGGTATTACTCGAGTTTTTTAATAAGGGGTTACCTTGTTTTACTTTACCGCCAAAGAATTCCCGATACTGAAATGGAGCTAACTCTTTAAAGTTTGGTCGGGTAACGGTTTGAGACGCTACAAAACGTAAAGAAGACTTTTTGTTGGGCGAATATTTAAAAGAAACCATGGGTAAAATACTCAAGGTATCAATCACTTCCTTTTGAATATATTCCGGGTCTAATGGACTTGATTGGCTTCGGTATCTAATTTCTTGGTAACTTTTTTCAACTCGAACACCAGCGTTAGCATACCATTTGGTATTAAAGTGGTAATCTATAGAACCATATCCAGAATGTAAATAAAGAGCACCTTCGGTGGCCGACTCTGGACGAGATTCCTCCCGTTGGCTAAAATATTCTAAGGCGTGGTTTTCGTTATTTATATAGTGGTCCGGGTTATCCGCATCCACGTTTTCAAAACCATTAGCGGGATTGATACCTTTTAAATTATGCGAGTAAAATTTGAAATCTTGAGCTCTATTTTTTATTCGACCCTGGTAACCACCCGTAACCGTCATTAAGGGCTTATTGGAGGAGTCTGATTGGATCACATATTTCCCATTTATAGCAAAGTTAATTTCGCTCTCTTCCAAGTACATGTAATACCGATGTTGATCTGCTACGTTGTCTGTTAAGAATCGGTATTTCGTTCTATCGGTTGACCCCGGCTCATGCGTCCAAATTAATTGACGTCTGTCGGGTTCTTTACTTCCTGTGACTTGATACGCTGTATACCAATCTAAAGTCAGTTTATCATCCATTAATTTATGAGAACCCAAAATTTGGTTTGACCATAACTTGTTTTGAACCCACGTATATCTTCTGGAAAAAACATCTCCTAAGTTGTCATAATCCCAATGATAACCATCTGTTTCTCTCACATCGTTATCCGAAAGGTTTACAAACAAGGTGTTGAATTTAATATTGTTATTGGTATTGAATCGGTAATACAATGACCCTAAACCAGAGGTTCGTGTACTTTGAACACTTGAGTTATAGGTGTAGTCGATCAGGGTAGCATCTTGCGCATTCACAACTCGATGTATTCCAGAAAGATTATGCGACTTGTTTTCGAACGATCCTAATACTAGAAACCCAAATCCTTTTGTATTCTCTTCTTTTCCGTAAAAGTTACCTAGGTTAAAACCAAACTTGGAGTTTGCCGGAGCTTTAATGGTACTTGGGTTAAAGTTTTTTTCGAAAGGAATACCCGGATATGTCGGGTTTCTAGTTGGATCATCACTATTATATAGTGTGGTATTGGGATGGTCCATGTCATTAAAAGTGGCGTTTAACGCACTTGGAACGGAACGAGTACCATCATCAAAACCAAAGTAATCCGTAGCCCCACCGGTATAAGTCATGGCGTTTTTTCCCGTGGTTAGGGAATTAATACCTAATCCTCCATATACATTGAACGTCTTTTTTTCGGGATAGTCTTTGGTGTTGATGTTAATGGATGCGCCTGATACATCACCCATTTGATTTGGGGTGAATGTTTTGGCTACCGTTAAACTCTGAACCACCGAGGTTGGAATAATATCCAAGGGGATTACTTTTTTATCTGGATCTGGACTCGGTAATGGAATCCCATTTAGGTACGCATTGTTGTAACGATCACCAAGTCCACGTACCAATATGCTTCCGGCTCCCGCTTGCGATATGCCCGACATTTTTGATAAGCCTTCTTGGACATCACTGGCTCCTTTTTTAGATAACTCTTTGGCTCCAATTTTTTCTTCCAAACCGGTAGCTTCTTGTCGTTCCATCATCAATGCCGATTCAGATTCACGGCTTTTCTTGGCCACTACTTGCACCGCTTTTAAGGAGAATGATTTTTGACGCATTTCAAAATTCAAAGAATACATTTCTCCTTCTTTTACATGCACTGTTAAAGTGTCTGCCTCGTAACCTGTAAAACTCACCACTACTTGATGTATCCCGGCCGGAACACTGATTTGGTAATTCCCGTCAAAATCGGTCATTCCTCCCGTAGTCGTTCCTACTAAATATACACTGGCAAATGGTACAGGTTCCTTCTTCCCATCTAACATTTCTGTCACCACTCCCTTAATGGTTCCATTTGCTACTCCTGCTAACGCGAACGCTAATCCCCAAAATAATAATCCGATTTTTTTCATTGGTGTATCTATAAATACAGAATTCTTAAAGGCTGGTTATAATTTTAAATACCCTTAAATGTGCGGCAAAAGAACGCCTCGAATAAGACCTCTAGCTTAAGACTGCTTTAAGTTTGGGTTAACTAAATCGAGGTATGTTAAGCCAATATTAAATTTATTACTTTGATCAGTGGCAACCTGTAAATTCAGTTTTATGTAAATGTTAATACGCTAATTTTGGAGTGTTTTAAAAACTAAAATTTAATGAAGAATCATAAAATTCTTTTAGTGGATGATGATCCAGACATCCTAGAGTTTATTGAATATAACCTTAAAAAGGAAGGGTTTGAAGTAGCCACGGCAAACAATGGTTTGGATGCCGTTAAATTGGCGCAGTCCATTCAGCCCGATTTAATTCTACTCGATGTAATGATGCCCGAATTGGATGGGGTAGAAACCTGTGCTAGAATTAGAGAAATCGATGCCTTAAAGCATTCTAGGATTGCGTTTTTAACGGCTAGAGGCGAAGATTATTCTCAAATTGCAGGTTTTGAAGCTGGTGGAGATGATTACATTTTGAAGCCCGTTAAACCTCGGGTTTTAGTGAGTCGTATTAAGGCCTTGTTAAGACGGAATATTGGGGGAGATGTAGCGGAAGAGAATACTTCAGGAATTCATATAGACCGGGAAAAATATGAGGTAAATAAAGACGGTACGAGTATCTCCTTACCTAGAAAAGAATTTGAATTGTTAGACTTATTAATGTCTAAGCAAGGCAAAGTATTTACCCGTGAGGTAATTTTATCTGCCGTTTGGGGAGAAGAAGTGGTGGTAGGCGATCGCACCATTGATGTCCATATTCGTAAATTGAGAGAGAAATTGGGGAACGAATTTATTACCACTATTAAAGGGGTGGGTTATAAGTTTACTGCTTAATAGCCTTTCTTTGCCAAAGTGATGAAAGAAGAATCTCCCCATGACATAGCTAGAAAGTTATCCTTTTATATTTACGGATTACTCTCTATTGTACTCCTTCCATTTGTAATGTTCTTTACAGATGGTTGGTTACCTATTGCGGTTTTCGCATCCATTATGTTGATTGCATTTTATGGGATATGGCGTTTAATAAAAGGGAATATCGAATTCTTCATTTACCGAAGAATAAAATTGATTTACAAAACCATTTCTCGATTAAAAACAGATGCATTTCCCCAAGAGGAAATGGACTTTAAGCAAGATATTATAGGGCACGTAAATAAAGATGTTGTTTCTTGGGCTCGTCAAAGCACCCATGAAATTGAACAATTAAAAGAACAAGCCAAATACAGAAAGGAGTTTATTGGGAATCTCGCACACGAACTTAGAACTCCAGCTTTTAACATGCAGGGGTATTTGTTAACCTTGTTAGAGGGAGGGTTAGAAGATCCTAATATCAACACCAAATATTTAGCCCGTGCCGATAAGAATTTGGATCGGTTGATTTACCTCATAAATGATTTAGATAAAATTTCAAGGCTGGAAGCGGGTGAAGACCCATTGGAAATGACCGTTTTTGATTTAAGTGATTTCGTATTGGAAATGGCCGATTATCAAGAGGACCGAGCCTCCAAAAAAGAGATCTCGATAAAAGTAGAAACCGCAAAAAAAGCTTTGTTGGTGGAGGCGGATAAAGAAAAGGTATCCCAGGTCATTACTAATTTATTGACCAATGCGATTCGTTATGGTAAAAATGGTGGGTTTATTAAGGTGCGTTTCTATGATATGGCCGATAATATTTTGATTGAAATTGAAGATGATGGTGTGGGAATATCTGAAAAGAGTTTACCTCGTTTGTTTGAACGATTTTATAGAGTAGATAAGTCACGATCTCGAAACGCGGGTGGCTCGGGACTAGGTTTGGCCATTGTAAAGCATATTATTGAATCGCACGACCAAACAATTAATGTAAGAAGTGAATTGGGCGAAGGGTCTGTTTTCTCTTTTACTTTAAAAAAGGCGTAAACACTTAGGTTTATCTTAATTTTACGGATTAAAACGGTACTGAAATCGTATATTTGCACCCCATGGCAGAAGTAGGTACAGATATAAAAGTTGCAAAAGAAGCATTAGAAAAGGGTGGCTTAGTCGCTATTCCAACGGAAACAGTTTACGGTTTAGCTGCGAATGCATTTGACGAAGAGGCGGTTATGAAGATCTTTCAAGTAAAGGATAGACCTTCATTTGATCCATTAATTGTGCATGTGTCAAGCCTTAGCTTCGCAGAAAAGATTGTAGAAGAAATTCCTGAATCGGCCAGAAAACTGGCAAAAGCCTTTTGGCCGGGCCCATTAACATTGGTTTTAAAGAAAAACGATAGGATTCCTTTATCTGTTACCTCAGGTATGGATACCGTAGGAGTGAGAGTTCCTAATCATCCCATTTCTTTAGCTTTAATTAAGGCCTTAGACTTTCCTTTGGCAGCACCTAGTGCAAATCCATTTGGATATACCAGTCCGACCCAAGCATTTCACGTAAACAATCAATTAGGCTCTAAAGTAGATTATATACTAGATGGTGGGAATTGTAAAGTAGGTATTGAATCTACTATTGTAAGTTGTGTAGATGATAAAGTGGTGGTTCTTCGATTAGGTGGTTTAACCGTAGAAGAAGTAGAAAAAGCACTTGGACGACCCGTAGATGATGTGGAAACTTCCAGTGATAAACCCACCGCTCCAGGTATGCTAACGGCACATTACAATCCAGGGAAAAAAATCATTATTGGTAATATTGATCACAACCTAAAGAAATTTCCAAGAGCTAGAGTTGGGGTTTTAGCCTTTAAAAGAACCTTTAAGAATCTAAATATTACGAAGCAATTTGCGCTTTCTCCAAAAGGGGATATGCAAGAAGCAGCTAAGAATTTGTTTGGGTCTTTACGTAAGTTAGATACACGTGCGGTTGAGTTTATTCTTACCGAAGAAGTACCTAATGAGGGACTTGGGCGCGCAATTAACGATCGTCTTTTACGCGCCTCCCAGAAGAAAAAATAATTACTTGAGTTTAGGATTGTTTTGATGACGATCCTTATCTCTTTTTGTTTTTACCATCATTTTATCTTGGAATGCTTTTTCTAGATCAACCCCTGTTTGGTTGGCTAAACAAATAGCTACAAAAATAACATCCGCCAGTTCTTCACCGAGATCCTTGTTTTTGTCCGATTCTTTTTCACTTTGTTCGCCATATCTACGCGCTATAATTCGGGCAACTTCACCCACTTCCTCGGTAAGTTGTGCCATGTTTGTTAATTCGTTAAAGTAGCGAACGCCAACATTTTTGATCCATTCGTCTACTTGGTGTTGAATTTCTGTAAATCCAGCCATTTTATTCTTTGTTTTTGGTGTCTAAAAATAGTGTTACCGGACCATCATTGGTCTGGGTAATCTGCATGTGAGCTCCAAACTGCCCAGATTGTATGGGTTGATCCAGTTGATGAAACAGGGCATCAATAAATTTTTCGTAAAGGTTTTGTGCGTGGTCCGGTTTAGCGGCCTTGATATAGGAAGGTCTATTCCCCTTTTTTGTTTTTGCAAGCAAGGTGAATTGACTGATAACCAGGATATTTCCCTTTGCTTCTTTAATGTTTAGGTTCATTTTATCATTTTCATCCGAGAAAATTCGAAGCTTGCAAACCTTTTCAACCAACCAGTTGAGATCTTCTAGGGTATCCGCTTCTTCGATACCCAAAAGAAGTGTGAATCCTTGTTTTATTTTTCCAATAACCTTTTGGTTAACGATTACTTCTGCTTTGGAAACTCGTTGAATAATGGTACGCATATTTGAAATTGAATGATTTCAAATTTACTTCAAATACATGCGCATTAAGAGTTCTTCTGGTTTTCTTTTTCACCGAGCAATACCCGGTAGGTTTCTCTTGTTTTTTGCTCCATAAATACCACTCGGTCCGTATTCAATTCCTTGATAATAGAATCGTTGTAATGACGAATGGTAATTAGTTCTGCATTTGTATTATACTTTACTTGGAATATTTCTTTCAAATCTTCCATTAGAGCTAATAATCGCCATTCTAAATTATGAACAGCAACCGTAAAATGAATAGCAGAATTCTGCATGATATCAATCTTGACTTTGTGTTTAGAGAATATCTCAAATATGTGGCTCAAATGTTCTTCTACAATGAACGAAAGATCACGGGTAGCTATGGTTATTAACCATTGTCCTTTTTGATTAATGTAGGATGGAATCTCCGTATTGGTGATGGCATCCTTACTTATCAAAGTTCCAAGTGCCTCTGGAGCTACAAATGACTTGACCCACATTTTTATTTCCTTTCGTTGCAAAGGTTGGATCGTTCTGGGGTGAATAACCGAAGCACCGTAATAGGCTAATTCAATGGCTTCGTGGTAAGAAACTTCGTTTAGCTTAACTGCATTCGGATATATACGAGGATCCGCATTTAATACCCCAGGAACATCCTTCCATATGATCATGGTATGGGCGTTGAGGCAATTGGCGAAAATAGCAGCCGAATAATCGGAACCTTCTCTACCTAAAGTAGTGGTGTGGTTGTTTTGATCAGAGGCAATAAATCCTTGTGTAATGATCACGCTGTTTTCCGACACATTGGGCATCAATTGGGATTTAATTAAACGCTCCGTATCTGCCCAATTAATGCGGCCTTCTTTGTGATTACTATCCGTCTTTATCAGATTTCTTGCATCTACCCAAATGGAGTTTAAACCACTACATTTTAAATGATTGTCAATAATTAATGTACTCGATAACTCTCCAATGGAAACCACTTGATCATACAGTTTATCCGGATTTCCAGTAAACTTTTTACCCGAGAGGGATCTAACATCTGTAAAAAGATGGGCGATGTGCTCTTTTAGCCAAGTACGATCGAGTTGGAATAAGGAATCAATAATTCCATAATGGAAGGTATTGAAGGTGGTAATATGTTGGTCTAATTTCCCATCATTGGTAATTATGGAGTGATGAATAGCTTCCAATGCATTGGTGGATTTTCCCATGGCCGAAATAATGACCACCAAAGGTTGCCGTTTATACATGTTCAGAATCGTTGTAACGTTTCTTACTGCATCTGCATCTTTTACAGAAGCTCCTCCAAATTTAAATACTTGCATGACCCATTTTTTAAAGACCACAAAAATAATATGAAACCCTTTGGTATGAGTATCTTATAATCGTGAAAAAAGCAAATAAATGGGTTAACATTTATTAAGAGGTATACCCCATACATATATTCTAGAAATTACTCAACTTTGCCTGTTAATTTTACACCATGAGAGAATCTTCAAATCCCATATTAAATACCAAAGCTTTTAATAAAGCTGCAGCTACCTTAAATGATAATCAGGTAATGACTGTTGGAGGTACCATTCAGAAAACATTTATTTTAACGGCTTTAGTGTTCGCTGGAGCCTTGTATTCTTGGGCTAACCCAAGTACTGTATTGCTTTTAGTGGGTGCCATAGGTGCATTGGTTGTTGGGTTAATAACAGCGTTTAAACCGACCTCGGCTCCTGTTACGGCACCTGTTTTTTCGGTGCTGCAAGGGTTGTTTTTGGGAGGGATATCCTTAATTATTAGTCAACAAACGGGATCTGGTAATAGTGTTATTCAAGCCATAACCTTGACCATTGGAGTTTTGTTTTTAATGCTGTTTTTGTACAGTTCGGGAATTATTAAGGTGACAGAAAAGTTAAGAATGGGGGTGGTGGCCGCTACCGGTGCCATTGCATTAATGTATGTAATGAACTTTGTGATGAGCTTTTTTGGAGCTGCGTTTTTTACCTTGGCGGATACATCCATGATGGCCATTGGAATCAATTTAGTCATTGTGGGTGTCGCTGCATTTAATTTATTGTTGGATTTTGATTTTATTGATAAGGCCGCTGCTGCTCGTGCTCCAAAAGCCATGGAGTGGTACGGTGCATTTGGATTAATGGTTACCCTAGTTTGGTTGTATATTGAATTATTGAAACTGCTTTCGCGTTTAAACAGAGATTAATGAGAAGAGGAAATTTAAATATAGGATTAGGTTTGGTGATTTCACTAAGCCTTTTTTCTTGTGTATCTGAAAACCAAGAAAAGGAAGGTCCTTTTAAGGACGTCATTGATTTTAAAAAAGAAATCTCCTTGAAATCGGGCGGTTTGAAAAAAACCATTCATTCTACGGACCAAGTAGAATCCAAAATAATCAAGGATCCGAACTGGAACGTGGAGCTCCAGCCCTTTTTGGAAGCCGACTTTAATTCATCTGCAAATCAGGAGAGTTATATCCGAACAGAAACAAAAGGTCAACTTTCTCCTTGGAGAGATGTATCCTGGGTGAGTACTAATGAAAAATTACCTGTTAAATCGGCTGTTTATCGTTTTGTAGATAGTACGTGTGTGGGTGTCATTTTGGAAGTGAGAAAATTAACGGCAGCCTATTCAATGGATGAAACGCTGGTGTATTTGCCCAGTTCTGGTTACACCATTAGTAATCATCAAGACCTAAGTAATATGAATGAGAATTCATTCTTTTTGTCGGGCCAATTTATGGACGAACCTCAACCATGGAGAATGTTTTTTGACATTGGAGAACAGATTGTTCCGGTTAATTTTAATATGTCCGTAAAGGGAAATACCAAAATTTTGGAATTTGTTCAAGGTAAAGAATCGTTTAAAGTGGTGGCTTTACAAACTGATTCAGGGTATTTTGCAGAAATGCCCGTTTTTCAGTCTTATATTTTATTTGATATAAAAGACACAGAACTGAAGGGAACCTTTCATAATCTAGACAAAGGTCCCGATTATATTATTCCTTTGTCTGCTAATAAATTGCCCTATGAGATGGTTTATGGTTTGCGTCCAGATGAGGTATTGGCCGATTATTCAGGTAAATGGGAAACCGTTTTTTATGGGAATGGAGATTCAACTTCGGCCATTGGATTATTTGAACGAATGGGGGATGATTTAATCGGAACCTTTGCTACAGAAACCGGTGATTATCGATTCTTGCAAGGAAAAGTGGTGGGTGATAGTTTTTCATTAAGTACGTTTGATGGTTCGCACTTGTTCCTTTTTACAGGGAAATTGATGGGGGAGAACATAACGGAAGGTCACTTTTATTCGGGGACCCATCACCAGGAGAAATGGGGAGCTGTTCGAAATAATGATTTTGAATTAATAGATCCGAATTCAATGACCACCCTTCAAAATGAGGAGGTTAAATTTGATTTTTCTTTCCCAAATTTAGAGGGTGAATATGTATCCTTATCGGATAAGAAATACCAGAATAAAGTGATTATTTTGCAAATATTGGGTTCCTGGTGTCCCAATTGTATGGATGAGACCCGTTACTTTAAAGAACTGTACGATGCTTATCAAGTGGATGGATTGGAAATTATTGGTTTAGCATTCGAGCGTAGTACAGATTTTGAGGTGGCTAAAGCGGCTTTGAAAAAGTCCACTTTAGATTTGAAGGTTCCTTACCCCATGCTTATTGCAGGTACTCCTAAGGAGTCGTCAAAAGCATTACCCATGATTACGCCTATAAAATCGTATCCAACTTCCATTTTTATTAATAGAGCAGGAAAAGTGGTGAAAATTCATACGGGGTTTTATGGACCCAGTACGGGGAAGTTTTATGACGATTATCGTGCAGAAACTGAGGTCTTTATTAAAGCCCTTTTACTAGAAAAATAGACCCGTATTTTAGCAATTTAGCGTTATTGTTATTCATGCATACTATTATTAGTCAGGCTTTTGCAAAAATGTAATGCAAACGAGTTATTTCTTTGTTTGACCCCTTTATTTTTTGCACCTTTGTTGGCTTACAGTGTTTTTCTGGTCTTTAAAACGGAAAAACACGTGAAATTTTGCATATGATAGTTTCAACGACAAAGTCTCCACATTCATTTCATGTTCCTGTGATGGGAATTGCATTTACCATTGATTCACCTATTAAGGTTGCTCATTTTGGTATCTCATCCGTCATATCACTGGTTGATGATGAATTGATGGAGCAAATGCGAGGGTTTCACTCGAAGGAGAATAACTACGATTATGAACCGATAACTAAGAAAGATGAGGATTTTAGAGCACGTAGAACTGCCGCTTATTTAAATTTGGTTAATAAAATCGTGAAGAGAAATTTTCAAAGAGTTCAACAAAGTGAATTTACACCGGAGAGTGAGATTACAAAGTATTTTGAAATGCTTCCACCCGACTCATCCATAGTGGAAGTGTATGCTAGAATGTTGGAGTTGCCCATAGGAAATGAGAAGTCAAAGCTTCAAAAAAGTCTACGGGAGTGCATGCGTCCGGGAAGTATTGATGTAAACATCATGACCAAATTGGATCGGGTTACGTATGCAAAGAAAGATGCATTGCCTATCGAGTTCAATGACGCACATGCTGCGTTAAGAGGTTATGCCCATAGTGATTTAGATTCCTCGATTATTTTTTCAGCAGGTATGAATCCAAGATTGTATTCCTATATATCCGCTTTTGAAGATTTCTTCCCGAATTCGGAAGGGAGTCTTAAGAAACGTATTGTTTTAAAAGTAAGTGATTATAGATCCTCTTTGATTCAAGGTAAATTTTTAGCCAAAAAAGGATTATGGGTATCTGAATACAGAATTGAATCCGGGCTCAATTGTGGCGGACATGCATTCGCCTCGGATGGTTTTCTAATGGGGCCAATTTTGGACCAGTTTAGAACGAGTAAAAAAGAATTGATTTCCTCGGTGCACACGATTTTAGTCGATGCACTTGAAAAAGTGAAGAGATTTATCCCGGCAGCACCTATGTCTATGATGGTTACCGCTCAAGGTGGAGTTGGAACTACCGAAGAACATAAATTTTTGACCGATCATTATGGAATGGATTCTGTGGGGTGGGGATCACCAATGTTATTGGTGCCTGAGGTAACCACGGTAGATACACCTACTCGGAATTTATTGTTGAAGGCGCGGGAAAAAGATTTGTATTTGAGTAATATTTCTCCCCTGGGAATTCCGTTTAATTCATTGAGGGGGAATACGCAAGATGCGATAAAACTTCAAAAAATTGCGGATGGTCGCCCCGGTTCTTCTTGTCCTTTGAGTTACTTGGTATCGAGTAAAGAATTTACAGAAAAAGCGATTTGTACAGCTTCTAGACAATATCAAAAACATAAGCTGAAAGCTTTAGATGCTTTAGATTTAGCAAAAGTAGAGTATAAAAAGCAATTTGATAAAATCACGGAAAAATCCTGTATTTGCGTTGGTTTAGGTACTTCTGCGGTTCAAGTAAATCATTTGGAGAATAAGGTTAGAGGAGAGGGTATTTCAATTTGTCCAGGCCCTAATATGGCTTATTTTGATGAGGTGATTTCTTTAAAGAAAATGGCGAATCATATTTATGGGAAGATTAACATTTTAGGGGATAATTACCGTCCAAATATGTTTGTGAAAGAAATAGGTCTGTATGTGGATTATTTGGAAAACAAGATTAAAGAAGTTTCTGAGCCCATAGATAAACAAATAAAATACTTCAATACTTTTCAAAAGAACATGGAAGAAGGAATATCTTATTATAAGAATTTATTCTCGGATGTAATGAAAAATTCGGAAAGTGTAAAAACAAAAATTGCGGCCGAAATTGATGAAATGGAAGCTAAATTGGAAGCGTTAAAAGCAGAACTGGCTTTAGCCATTGCTTAACAAGTCTTTAATGGTTTTGAAAAAGAGCTTACTCCGGTAAGCTCTTTTTTTTGTTTAATTTTTCTGATCTGATAGGATTTCATTAAGCAGTTTCATGTGTAAAATAATAAATAGGTGTTTAAGATATGAATTTGGTCAATTCCCGTTCTGTTTTCATTTCTTCAAATCGAGAGTCTGTTTTTTAAAATTTGAGCATTCTCAAAGGGTAGATTTCCCAATATACTTTTTGTGGATACTATTTGGATGTATTAAATGATCGGTAATGTTTGGGTTTATGGAATGTATTTAACTAGATTTGAATTGTTTATGAGGTGTGAATCTAGGGATTGGACAAAAAAAAGACCGCTTATTACTAAGCGGTCTTTGAAGTGGTGCCTCCAGGAATCGAACCAGGGACACATGGATTTTCAGTCCATTGCTCTACCAACTGAGCTAAGGCACCTCCGTGTGTTGTGCGTTGCTGCTCAACGGGCGACAAAAGTACGTATGTTTTTTGGATTACAAATACTTTTCTGAAAATATTTTTATTTAATTTCAAATCGTAGATTTGTGGAATACAATAGCTATGAATTTAGTACTAGATATAGGAAATACCAATGTGAAGGCTGCCATTTTTCAAAATGGTAATTTAACAGAAAAGAAATCCGTGAGTTTGGGTGATCTCGGTAACGTGATTGATAAGTTGATTTTTGAATTTTCGGTTTCGAAAATCATTGTTTCGAGCGTTTCCGCTACCAAAGAAGAATTAGAGGTTTTAATAGATAATCGAGTTCCATGGTTGTGGTTGGATAATACCATTCAACTTCCAATAAGTGTAGAGTACCAATCCCTGGAGACTTTGGGGGTGGATCGTTTGGCAGGACTTATGGGAGTGTTTGAAGAGTACCCTAAAAAAAATGTGCTTGTCATTGATTGTGGCACTTGTATTACTTATGATTTGTTAACGTATGATAACCGATATTTTGGAGGAGCTATTTCTCCTGGAGTAGGGATTCGTTATAAATCGTTAAATAAATTCACGAAAAACTTACCGTTTCTTACGCCTAAATTTGAACCGTCTTTAATTGGTCAGACCACGGAAGATTCTATGCATTCGGGCGTTATTAAAGGGGTGACCTACGAAATGAATGGTGCGATAAATGCCTATAATGAAAGGTTTGGAAACCTGGTTGTAGTAATTACAGGAGGGGACTCTGTAAATTTTGCTAACGAAGTAAAAAACACCACTTTTGCAGACCTGAATTTGATCCTTGTTGGATTGAATAAAATATTAGAATATCATTATCAAAACGCCTAGATTAATAGCTGCATTAGTTTTATTGTTTCTAAGCATAACTTCGGTTTTTGCACAAAATAATATCACCAGTTCTCCATACTCTCTTTTTGGGATTGGTGACCCATTGGAATTGAATAATACCATGGGTTTGTCTATGGGAGATGTTAAATATGCCATGGATCGTCCGTTCTATTTAAATACGGCCAACCCGGCAAGTTATGCATCCCTAAATGCAGCCACATTTTCATTGGGAGCAATGTTGAATAGAACACGAACCTTTAATGAGGATACAAGTCAAGATAACGATAATGGTACTTTACGATATTTTGGTCTGGGAATACCCATCACCAAAAAGATCGGAATCTCGCTTGGTGCTAAACCGTATACCTCTTTTGGTTATGGGATTCAGGTAGAATCACCCAATCAAGCTCAAGGGGCTATGTTTAGTCGGTATGAAGGCCAAGGGGGAATGAGTATTTTGCATGCGGGTATGGGATATGAGCTTTTTTCAGATTCGGCAAGTAAACTAACCATTGGATCGAATTTGAATTATTATTTCGGAAATAAAGAGCAGATTACATTGAATAATTTGGAGCAAATTCCAGGGGCTCTTAATGCGGCTTTTATTGAAAAGTCGGTGACTGGTGATTTTGCCTTTGATTTTGGCGTTTTGTATGCGATGCATTTGTCGGAAATGTTAAATTCAAAAACGAATAACACGAATACCCTAACCCTGGGTGGTACCTATTCCTTAGGGACTCATTTGAAATCGCGTTTTGAATCTTTTGCTGGTGCTTTTTATTATAATGGAATTCGAGGTTTTGTGATTACCGACACACTTCGGTATTCGCAAGATACTACGGGGATTTATTTACCGGAGAAAATTGGTTTGGGATTGAATTACGAGTTTTTTAACCGAACTTCGAGAAGCATGCTTGTTGTCGAAGCAAATTTCGAACATTATGCATGGAGTAAATTAACCATCAATGAATCTCCAACTGATTTATCTAATTCTAATCAGTTTAGCTTAGGGTTACAATTTGTTCCAAATGCGGATGCTAAACGTGAATTCTTCCAAGCCATGCGTTACCGTGTAGGTGGGAAATACAAATCAACCCGAATTAATTTGGGGGGAGAACCTTTAACGGATATATCTGCATCCATAGGGTTTGGCATACCTCTTGTGAAGTCTAAGTCAATCTATCCTTCGTCTTCCACATTTGATTTTGGAGTTACGGTTGGAAACAGAGGTACCGTAAAGGGTGGGTTAATAAGAGAGCAATACACAAATATTTATTTAGGACTTTCTTTGTCTCCTAGTTATTGGGATAGATGGTTCAAAAAACGAAAAATCAATTAGTATCATGAAAAAGCAATGGTTTACAATCGCACTGGTTCTCCTTTCCGTGGCTTCATTTGGCCAAAAGTATGGATCGACTCCTGAGGATAGTTTAACATGTTTGGAAAATACTTCTTTATACAAGGAGTTTTATAAGCAAAAAAATTATGTGGATGCTAGAGGGCCTTGGGCAAAAGCGGTGGCTGTATGTCCTAAGTCAAGTAAGAATTTATATATAAAAGGGGCTACTATGTATAAAAACTTCATCGCTAAAGAGAAGGATGAAGCAAAGAAACTGTTATTGGTGGATACCCTTATGTGGATTTATGATACCCGTATCGTAAATTATGGACAAAAGGGAAATGTACTCGGTAGAAAAGGGGTTGATTTAGCTCGTTTTGATAAGTCTAAAGCAAAAGAAGCGTATGATATGTTGGCGGAATCGTTTGAATTAGAGGGAAATAAATCAAAAAAAGCGGTGATTACCACCTATTACCAAATTGCCGAGAAATTGGTGAAAAAGAAAGAGTTGGAAACAACTGTTTTATTTGAGCTATTCCCTAAGTTACAGGCCGTAATAGTTCATAATATCCAAAGTGCTAAATCGGAAGCAGATAAATCTAAATGGCTCAACGTAGCGGCAATTTGTGAGCAAATTTTTTCAAAATATGCGGGTTGCCCCGAGTTATTGGAAATATACACTCCCAAGTTTGAGGCAAACCCAACCGATACCAATGTTCTTGTGCAAATTATTGCTTTCTTTAGTAAAAGTGATTGTACCTCGGAAGAGTTATTCTTAAAAGCTTCGATGTCTTTGGATAAAATAAAACCTTCTGCAATTTCCAAATTTGGGATTGGTAGATCTTTATTGAAAAAAGAACGTTTTTCTGAGGCAATCGGTTATTTTAAACAGGCCGCTGAATTATCTGAAACTAAAGTAGGGAAAATCAATAGTTATAAATACATCGCTTTAACCCAGTTTAATTTAAAGAAATATGCAAGTGCAAAGTCTTATGCGCTTAAAATGATTGCTTTGGATCCAAATAATGCAGATGGGTATATGATTATTGGAGATGCCTACATGTATGGTTCTAGAACCGTAGGTGAAAACTCCTGCGAACAAGCGGGTGGTTATTGGGCCGCTCCTGCAAAGTATGCTAAAGCAAAGGCTTTAAATCCGGAGTTAGCGTCTAAAGCAAATAAAAAAATCGCTTCTTGTAAAGAACAGTACCCGAAGAAAGCAGATTGTTTCTTTTACAATATTGTAGATGGGCAAACTTTACATATTGGGGGATGGATAAATGAAGATGTTACAGTTCATACCCATTAAAATGAGATATAATATAAAAGTCCTTAGTACGAAAGTACTAGGGGCTTTTGCGTTTATTCTATTGGGCTTGGTCACCATTGGGTGCAATACCAATTCACTAGATGATATGGAACAGTTTGTGACTGACGGGAAACTAAAACCAGAGTCCACTAGTCGAAACTTAAAGGTCGTTTGGTCGGACTCCGGAAGAGTGAAAATGGTTATGAAAGCTCCATTGGTGGAAAGGTTTGCTTTGCCGGGGGAGGATCCTTACGATCTTATGCCCGAAGGAATGAGAGTGAATTTTTTGGACTCTTTAGGTAATGAGGAAGCGAATGTAACCTGTGAACATGCCATTTATTACCCCAAAAAAAACATCTTGGTTCTGACCAAAAATGTTCAGGTTCTTAATTTGGAAGGAGATAAATTAAATAGTGAATATTTAGTTTGGAATTCCAAAACGGAAAAAATCACCTCCAATGACTTTGTGAAAATCACAACGGGTGACGAAATTATGTATGGCCATGGGTTTGAGGCAGATCAGGATTTAACCAATTATCACATACGAAATATTAAGGGAATTATTTCAATAGACGATGAAGACATATAATAGAATAATGGAAATTTTCTGGTTGGTTCTCGGAATTGTTGTTCTGGGTTTTGCTACCTACCTATACTTTACCGAATCTGAATTTGATAAGTTGAGATACATGTACTTGGCAGGTTCTATGGCCATTTTGTTATCCGTATTCAGAATTGTTTATCGGAAATACTTGAATGAGGAGCCCCGGAAATAATTCAAAATTATTTCCTTAAATTTGAAGGTGTAACAACGACTATGGAAAGTGATCCGTTTCTTATTATAATAATTTCTCTTGTTTTCTCTGCTTTTTTCTCCGGAATTGAAATCGCCTTTATTTCTGCGAATAAACTGAAGATTGAAGTTGACAAAAATAAAGGGGAGCTAGCCTTTGTTTTTTTTGCGAAAATATTAAAACATCCATCTCGGTTTATTACTGCGATGTTATTAGGAAATAATGTTTCCCTAGTGTTGTATGGGTTGGCAATGGGTGCCGTTCTTACTCCTGTAATTGATCAAGTAACTCAAAATAGTGTTTTAGTTCTTCTTTTACAAACCCTAATATCTACCATCGCAATATTGATTATCGCAGAATTTTTACCAAAGGTGGTTTTTAGCCAGAATCCAAATAGGAGTTTGAAAATTTTTGCTTTACCGGTCTTTATTACCTACTACTTGTTCTACCCATTTGTCACTTTTGTGAATTGGTGCAGTAATTTCATTTTCAAGTTTATTTTGCGGATTGAAGTTTCGGAAGAAAAATTGGAATACGGTTTGGTGGATTTGGATCACTACCTACGCGAAATTTCAGCTGGAAATATGGAACAGGAAGAATTGGACAATGAGATTCAATTGATGCAAAATGTGTTAGAGTTTAATTCGGTTAAAGCGCGTGAATGTATGGTTCCAAGGAATGAGTTGGTGGCCATTGAAATTCATGATGATATCCCTAGGTTACGTCATAAGTTTTTGGATAGTGGACACTCTAAAGTGGTCGTGTATAGAAGTACTATTGATCAAATTATTGGGTATGTGCATTCCAATGATTTATATGGTAAGCCAACTACAATAAAAAATGTTATTCGCCCAATTTTAGTAGTTCCTGAAACGATGCCTGCAGATGACCTTATGAGTACTTTCATTAAAAAACGCCAGAGTATGGCTGTGGTTGTGGATGAGTTTGGAGGGACTTCCGGTATTTTAACCCTAGAGGATATTGTGGAAGAAATTTTCGGGGAAATTGAGGACGAACATGATAAAGATGAATTTCAGGAACGAAAAATTTCTGATAATGAATACCTGCTTAGTTCTCGTTTGGAAATAGATTATATTAACGAAGAATTTGATTTGAATTTACCAAAAAGCGATAATTATGAAACTTTGGCAGGTTTGATTATTGAACATTTTGAGTCTATTCCGTCCAAAGGAGATCGTATTGTTATTGATAATTTCATGTTTGATATTTTGTCTGTTTCGGATAATAAAATCAATGAAGTGAAGCTTACCCTAAGGCCCATAAATTAAGAAGCTAAATAGTACGCTTATAATAATTTAGAATTCTTATATTCGCAGCCCAACAAAAAAAAGGAAAATACAATGGCCGCAATTGGATCAATTAGACAACATTCAGGATTATTAATCGGAATTATTGGTAGTGCAATGCTACTTTTTGTATTAGGTGGTGCTTTAGAGTCAACTAGTGCGTTCTTTTCTGGAGGAAATAATGTAGTAGGTGAAATCAATGGAAAGAAAGTTTCTTACCAAGACTTTGAACTTAGAGTCGCTAAATTAGAAGCTAATTCAAATGGAAGTTTGTCCGAAGAACAACGTCAGCAATTGCGTGAGCAAGTGTGGAGCGATATGGTAAAGGAAGAGATTCTTGGAAATGAATACGATGCTTTGGGTTTATCTGTTACAGATGAGGAACTCGTTAACATTATTAAAAATGATAATAACAACCCGACTCTTAGACAATACTTTTCAGATCCTCAAACGGGGCAGGTAGTGGCGAGTTATGCAAATCCAGATGGGTCTTTAAATGGTGCTGCGGTAATAACCTATTTGCAACAAGTAGTATATGCAGATGGTGAAAACTCTGCGGAAGCACGTACCTCATGGGAAAGCTTTAGAGAAAATTATTTGCGTAAACCTGCAGTAGATGCAAAGTATGCCGCATTAATTTCTAAAAGTGTTTTTACCACGGATGTAGAAATGGAGAGAAGTCAACTTGATCAGAATAGTAGAATTTCTTTTAGTTATGTTTCTTCGTTTTACAATGATATTCCAAACGAGTCCATCGAAGTTTCGGATGCGGATTTGAAAGAATATTACAATGCGCATAAGAACGAATCTAGCTTTGAACAAGCTGAAAAGAATAGTTCTATGACTTTCGTGAGTTTTGACGTGATTGCATCTCCAGAGGATAAAGAAGTTTTAGCGGCAGAATTAGCTGATTTAAAAAAATCTTTTGAAAATTCAAAGGAGGATACATTGTATATCAATGAAAATGCGGATACCCCTTTTAACGTTAAATGGCACACACAAGGATTATTTCCTCCTACACAAGATACTTCCATAATTAATGAAGAAGTAGGAACTGTTGTAGGGCCATTCTTAAACGGACAAAAATTTGAATTGGTAAAAGTTTTGAGAAAGTCTATGCGTCCAGATTCAGCCATGGCTAGTCATATATTATTGCAATCTCAAACAGGCGATTTAACAGCTGTGAAAGCTCAAATTGATAGTTTGAAAGCAGCGATAGAAGGTGGAGCTGATTTTGCGGAATTGGCTACTGAATTATCTTCGGATCAGGGTTCTGCTACCAAAGGTGGTGACCTAGGTTGGTTTACAGAAGGGCAAATGGTTCCTGCTTTTAACGATGCTTGTTTTGAAGGTAAAGTAGGTGATCTATCCGTAGTGACTACGCAATTTGGTATGCACTTAATCAAAATTACGGATCAAACAGAATTGAAATCAAAAGTACTGGTTGGAATTGTTGATAATACCATTGAGCCAAGTCAAAAGTCTTACGAGTTAGCTTACAATGAAGCGAGTACTTTTGCAATTACCAATAGTACTGCCGAAAGTTTTTCTGAGGCTTCTGCTAATCTAAATGCGATTGAAGCTCCTAATTTGCGTCCAAATGATATGACAGTTATGGGTAGGCCAAATACGAGAGAGGTTGTTCGTTGGGTTTTTGAGGCCGATTTAGGAGATGTTTCTATGGTGTTTGAAATAGGAAATCAGTTTATGGTGGCTTTGGTAACTGAAATTCGTGAAAAAGGGATTCTTCCTTTAGAAATGGTGAGAGAGCAAGTGCGTCAGTCTGTATTAAACGAAAAGAAAGCGAAATTACTCATGGCTAAAATGACTGGAACTACGGTAGAGGAAGTGGCTTCTGCTATAGGTGGTTCAGTACAGCCAGCTAAAGATATTACATTTAGTTCTTTCAGTATCCCTGGTTTAGGTAACGAGCAAAAGTTACTAGGTAATGCTTTCGGTTTGGATGCAAATGAAACTTCTGAGGCTATTGAGGGTGAAAGAGGTGTTTATGTACTTAGAGTGGATGCTAAAAACATTCCTGCTGAAACGCCTGTTGCCGAAGGTACTCGCCAAGGTTTAATGGCTGCGTTTTCTAGTAGAGCTAACTACGAGCCATTTAACGCGTTGAAAAATAATGCGGACATTACAGATAACAGATATTCTTTCTTCTAAAGAATAAAGTATTTTTTTAAGGGCCGTGAGTTAACTCACGGCCTTTTTTATGCTTTAAAATTTGATTTCAATTCCGTATGTTTACTTCTTAATACTTATTCAATGTCTAAAAGAAATTTATTAATTGTAAGTACTTCAACAGTACACGGGTTACCCTATTTGTCTTACCTAAAAAAAGAGGTGGTCAAACACTTTGCGGGCTGTAAAGAGATTGTTTTTATTCCTTTTGCCCGACCAGGCGGTGTTTCTTGGGATGATTATACGCAAGTGGCCAGAAACTTTTTTGAATCTTTGGATATTTCCGTTAAAGGAATTCATGAATTCGATCATCCGGTAAATGCGCTGAAGGACGCACAAGGAGTCTTTACAGGAGGGGGGAATACCTTTGTACTGTTAAAGGAAATGCATGAGCAGGACCTCCTAAAGCCATTACGATCTTGCATCTCGGATGGTATGCCTTATATGGGAACCAGTGCGGGGAGTAACTTGACCGGAATGACCGTGAATAATACAAATGATATGCCTATTGTTTACCCACCATCATTCGAAGCTTTGGGTGTAATACCATTTAATATCAATCCGCATTATTTGGATCCGGATCCTTCTTCCAAGCATATGGGTGAAACTCGAGAAACACGAATAAAGGAATATTTGGTGTTTAATAACCTACCTGTGGTTGGCTTGCGTGAGGGTTCGTTTTTGGAAGTTAAGGGAAACGAGATTCAATTGAAAGGGGAGTTAAGCATGCGAATGTTTGAAAAAGGTAAAACTCCTTATGAGGTGGAGCCAGGCGCTGACATTTCCTTTTTGTTAAATGGAACAAGTAGAATTGATTAAAATATTTGGATATGAAAATTGGGGTGTTATTATCTGGAAGTGGCGTATATGATGGATCCGAAATCCAAGAAACAGTTTTTACGGTATTAGCCATTGCCGATCATGGAGCGGAAGTGTTGTTTATGGCACCCAATATAGATCAGATGCACGTAATTAATCATTTCACAGGCGAGCAGATGAACGAAAATCGAAACGTATTGACGGAATCGGCTAGGATTGCTCGTGGGGATATCGAGGATTTGGTCAATATTAACGTGAATGATTTTGATGCACTGGTTATACCCGGTGGTTTTGGTACGGCCAAAAATCATACGACTTGGGCAGTAAATGGTCCAGAGGCCGAAATTAATGAAGAAGTAAAATCGTTAATTCTAAACTGTTTAAGAAGCGGGAAACCGATTGCGGCTTTGTGTATGGGTCCAACTACGGTGGCTAAAGCTTTAGAAGGTAGTGAGTTTCAGGCTAAACTTTCGGTAGGAACAACTTCCGAAAAATCGCCTTACGATATTAAAGCGATAGCGGAAGGGATAAATGCCACAGGGGCTGAACATATTTTATGTTCCGTAAAGGAAGTGAGTGTGGACCAAAACCTAAGAATTGTTTGTGCACCTTGTTACATGATGGAGGCATCCGTATTGAACGTAAATGATAATGTGAAGCAGGCAATAGATCAGTTGTTTCTGTTTTTGAAATAAGAAATGCTATATATTCTAAAGACCTTAGGTTAAGAAATCGTCATTATTGTTAGGTGTGCTGTAAATTAAGTAGTTATATTGGTTATTAGTTGCTATATTTGTGAGTCCCAAGACAAAATATTATGAAAAATATTCTACTAAATTCTATCGCATTAACTCTTTTTATGATTGTTGGTATTTCTGTTTTCTCTCAGGATAAGATTTATAAAACTAATTCGGAAGTGATCCTTTGTAAAATTACTGAGGTAGCCGAAGAGGAAGTAAAATATACAACAGAAACTACTGGGAATATTGTTTATGTAATAGACGTGGACCGTATTGAAAAGATAGTCCTAGAAAATGGTAAAGAGTTAACTTTTAATGTGCGGATGGATGATCCCGAGTTGTATGCTCATCAATCACCTAATGCATTTAAATTTGGTCTGTTTTCGCCTCTAACAGGCGCTATTAGTGTCGGGTACGAAAGGTCCTTAAGTCCTGGGAAAAGCTTGGAAGGTACTCTTGGTATTATTGGTATCGGCAGAGATATAGATGGCGTAGACCCTAAAGGAGCTTACATTAAAGCTGGTATGAAGTTTATTTTAAGACCTGATTTTACTTTAAAGGGAATGAAATATTCACATCAACTGAATGGGTGGTATTTTAAACCAGAATTTGATTTTTCATTTTACCAAAGTGATGCATATTCTAATAATTGGGGCTACGCAACTAATACATCTAGAAAAAACATTGCCGCTGGTGCTTTTATTTTGAATTTCGGAAAACAAATGGTATTGAGTAATATTTTCTTAGTCGATTTGTATGTGGGTGTCGGTTATGGAGCAGATAATAATGGGGATGATGGATATGATCCAAATACTGGTGCTTATGAATATACCAGTCCTTATCACTATGGATTTGTTATGGGACAGGATGTTCCATTGGCTGCTACTGCGGGTTTGAGAATTGGTTTCTTGACCAAATAGAATACAATTAATTTTTGGTTAAAAAGCTCGGTTTTACTGGGCATTTTTTTTTGTGTAATTACACCTAATTTTTGCTACCAATAGGTCCCAATTGTTGTTGGTATGAATACTGTGTGTTGCTTAGAAAGTTGATGAACCACTTACTAAAGTGGAGGCGATACTTTTTTACTGCTTGATAATTAAGCATTTCCCTTCAACTATTAACTTCGAAACAGAAGATTTTGGTTACTTGTACTTCACCTTTAAATCATCATCGTTATACATCATGAGGTAGTTGTTATATCTGTTTTCCGATATTTCACCGGCTTCTAGTGCGCTTTTAATCGCACAACCTGGTTCATTAATATGGACACAGTTATTGAACTTGCAATCACCCAGGAACTTTTTCATTTCAATAAAATAATGAGCTAAGTGCTCTTTATCTATATCAATCATTCCAAAACTTCGTAATCCAGGAGTATCGATTAATCGGGCTCCAAAATCGGTGAAGTGCATTTCAGCAAATGTGGTGGTATGACGACCTTTATCGTTGTACTCCGAAATTTCATCCACCCAAAGTTCTAAATCGCTATCTAATGCGTTTATTAAAGAAGATTTTCCGACACCTGATTGTCCTGTAAAAAGAGTTGTTTTGTCTTTCATTAACTCCTTCAACGCATTAACTCCAGTTCCAGTTTCTGCAGAAGTGGACAGCATTTCGTATCCAATAGGACCATAGATGCCAATTAATTCGTCAAAACGATCTTCGTCCTTCTCTTCGTAAATATCTACTTTGTTGAACGCCAAAATAACGGGAATGCCATACGCTTCAGCAGTGGCCAAAACACGATCGACAAACCCAAGAGGGGTACGAGGCATAACTACCGTAAGTACCACAACAATTTGGTCAATATTAGAGGCGATAATGTGCGATTCCTTACTTAAGTTAGTTGCTTTACGGATCAAATAGTTTTTTCGAGGAATCAATTCAGTAATTACCGCTTCGTCTTCATCGCTATTTAAAACCATTACTTGATCACCAACCGTAATTGGATTAGTAGTTCGGATCCCTTTGATCCGAAACTTCCCTTTTAATCGCGCACTAATGGTATCGCCATTATCCATTCGAACTTCGTACCAACTACCGGTAGATTTTATAACATATCCTTGCGTCATATTCACTTTCAGATTGAACTTCAAAAGTAGGCTATCCGAAGGAGTAAAAAAGCCACTTTGAATCTGTATTTTTGAGGCCTAGATTTTTTTCATTATGTCGATATCCATTAAAAATATTACCAAGGTTTACGGAGAACAAATAGCGGTAAACAATGTTTCTTTTGAAATAACAGAAGGGGAAATAGTCGGGTTCCTAGGACCCAACGGTGCCGGGAAATCCACCTTGATGAAAATCATTACAGGTTACCTGCCTCAAACCAAGGGGGAAGTAAAGGTAATGGGGTTGGAAATGGCCGAAGATGCCTTGGCCTTAAAGCGGCAAATTGGATACTTACCCGAGCATAATCCGCTGTATTTGGAAATGTATGTTTGGGAATTTTTAGAATTTGTGGCGGAGTTGACCAATGTGAAGAATAAAAAGAAGCGCATTAAGGAAGTCATTGAATTAGTTGGTTTAGGGAAAGAACAAAACAAAGTCATTGAAAGTCTTTCTAAAGGTTACCGTCAACGTGTGGGTTTGGCTCACGCTATTTTACATGATCCTAAGGTGCTTATTCTGGATGAACCAACCACAGGGTTGGATCCCAATCAGATTGTAGATATCCGTAACTTGATCCGAGAAATTGGAAAGAACAAAACCGTGATGTTATCCACCCATATTATGCAGGAAGTAGAAGCTATCTGTAGTCGTGTGGTGATTATCAATGAAGGTAATATTGTCGCAGATAGAGCGATTGAGAATATCCATGAAATTTA
Organism: uncultured Flavobacteriales bacterium; assembly: GCA_913062955.1. Classification (GTDB taxonomy): domain Bacteria; phylum Bacteroidota; class Bacteroidia; order Flavobacteriales_G; family Salibacteraceae; genus CAJXZP01. The sequence continues at coordinate 28,322 of CAJXZP010000033.1, forward strand.
TGAAGGTTATCGAATCGTGAAGGTTCAATTCGATAAACCGATAGATCTGGATGCCTTTAGGAATATTGAAGATGTACTCAACGTAACTCTGGTGGCAGATAATACTTACGAATTCAAAACACCTTCTAGTGTGGAGGTACGTGCTCGGATTTTTTCTTTAGCCGTAGAGTTAGATCTTGTGGTATTGGAGCTTTCGTTGGTTGAAAAACAATTGGAACAGGTATTTCACGATTTGACACAGAAAAAATAAACTTTTGATGGGATGAATTCGAATCAATTAAAATGGAGGTTTAATTTAGTTGGTCGTTTCTATAATCCAGTAAAAAGGTTGGTTTTGGGAACTACTCCCGAAGCCGTAATTGGAAAAACCATTAAAGAACTAGAAACATTTCATAATGTACTAGTTGTGGGTGGAGGAGCCGATAATTGTGTGTCAGAATTAATTCAAAATCAAAAATCAAAAAAAATTACTCTAGTGGATGTATCGGCTACCTTGCTGGAGGAGGCGAAAGTTCGAATCCAAAATCGGAATACTTCAAAAGTCGATATTGCCCTGATTAATTGTGCATTCTTAGACTTTGAATCCACTAAAAAGTTTGATCTCGTTATCTTTCCATTTTACTTGGATTTGTTTTCAGATCAAGAAGTGCATCAAAATATTATGCATGTTAGCTCCAAACTCAACAACATGGGAAAGGTTTTGATAATTGACTTTTCGTCTTCGAAAAAGCAAAGTTTTATAAACCAGGTGAAAGTAGCTTTATTGTATGCGTTATTCCTTCCAATTTCTGGAACCTTTCGGTTGGCGATACCGAATTATTACCTGCTGTTTTCTACATTTGATTTTCAATTAATTCGAGAAAGAACTCATGCTTCGAGACTTTATAATTCCCAAATTTTCCAATACAGAGAGGTCTAAAAGGAAATTAAAATCTGGGTAATGGTAATTATTGCAAATTGAAATACCATGGTTCCTTCTAACATATAGGCATTGAATAAGGGGGCATTGTATTTCTTGAATTTTTCAATCATATAGACCGCCCAAAGATGTGAAACAACAACCGCTAAACAAATGGCCAAGTGGATGGTGTCGGAAGTGAAAAACTGGTAGAAAGTAATTAGGGGAGCTATGAAAAGTAAGACTTTAGATAAAAGTAAAGCCTGATCCGATCCTAAAATTATAGGAATGGTTTTCAAGGACCATTTCTTGTCTATTCGTACATCCCTCACATCGAATGGAATGGTGACGGCCAAAATAAATAGAAATCGCTGTACCCCTAATAATAGAATGTCGTTTAAAAGAAATTCATTACTTAAGAGAAGTGGGATGCTTGAGGTGGTTACGGTAACTACCGTTGAAATGGCGTAAATTTTCAATCCTGGAATATCACGTAAGCGTTTCCATCCATTTCCAGTAGGGATGAGAGGTAAGGAATAGGTGATAGCTACTATTCCAAGTGGAATTAGTAATTGAAATATTTCTTGGGATAACTGAAAAGTGAAAATCAAACTCCCTAATAAACCTATAATGACAGATCCTCTTGCAATGTTTGGATTTTTAGATACGGATTTTTGGGAGGGAGAGTATTCAATTGGAAGAGTTAATCGTAACCCAATGAGTCGATGCAAGGGATAAAGAAATAACGTAGAGAAAAAAATAAAAGCTAGATAATTCCAATCAAATTGGTAACTACCCACAGTCATGTAAGTCGCTATGGTAATGGCTAAAATGGGGAGAGCCACATAGCTATTACTATGCGCTAGTCGAAGGAAAAAAAGCTTGGACGGATTTTTCTTTTTTTTATGCGAATGTCCAGAATGATTGGAGTGATCATGCATCAGTTTCATCTCCTTTAAAAAAGAGGGTTTCGGAGGAATGTCTTTATTTGGATCCATGCGCAACTATTACCCCGAAGAAGGTTCCAACCGCACTACTGGCTAATGCATAAAATGCTTTTTTTGTTCGTGCTATTTTAATATATCCTTCTTGGTAAGCTGGACTCGATAAAATGGAGACCGAACGATTGGATAGGTTGTTGATTTTTACAGGAGAAACCGCAGAACCAATGGTATAGATTAGAGGGACTCCTGCAACGTAAGCCCCATCATTAAGAACGTACCCAAATACTCCCCCAAATATTAACCCGCCAATAGCACTTACTCTAGGGTGATAGTTTTGAATAGCATCTTGTTCTCCCAAAATGAAAAAATGCATTTCTTCAATAGTTAGGAAAAATTCTTTTTCCGCATTACGTACGTATAGGGTGTCTGATACTCCTGAAGCATAATTTATTTTAAAAATCTCACTGGATTCAAATTCCTTTAATTTGGTGTTTTTCTTCTTTGTCACCTCAATTTTTGTAATGAGTACCGTGCTATTAAGGACTTTCCCTATACGGGTCTTCCCATCCAAGAAAGTAAGGGTGTCTTGAGCAATAACAGTGGAGGCCACAAAGATGGAAATCAATAAAAGGAGAAGGTGGTAAATGCGCATTTGTTTTGCTGAAAATTTCGCCAAAGATAGATTAATTGGTCTATCCTAAAAATCATTTTTTGTGGCTCAAATTCTTTGATTTATGCAATAGGGAAATTGTTTTTTGCGACCGCTAAAATGTTAATTTTGTGGACTTCTAAAAATGGAAATAATTTTTAAATCGCTTTATGGAATATAGAAATTTCACAAGACGTCATGTAGGTGTAAACGACTACAATGAAGGTCAAATGCTTGATTACTTAGGGTATGAAAATATTGATGAATTAATTGAGGAAACTATTCCGACCAGCATTCGTTTAGAAAACCCTATTTCTGTAGGGAAGGGAATGAGTGAGTTGGAATACGGAAAACATATTACAGCATTAGCCAATAAGAATAAACAATTCCGTTCCTATATTGGAATGGGGTATTACAATACGATTACTCCTGCGGTAATTCAAAGAAATGTTTTTGAAAACCCAGGGTGGTACACTGCCTATACTCCTTATCAGGCAGAAATTGCTCAAGGTAGATTAGAGGCTTTGTTGAATTTTCAAACGATGATTGTTGATTTAACTGGTTTGCCCTTGGCAAATGCCAGTTTGTTAGATGAAGCCACAGCGGCATCCGAGGCGATGTTAATGTTCTTTCATTTACGTTCTAGAAAGGAAGAAAAAGCCGGTGTAAATAAATTCTTTGTGGAGGAAAATATGTTCCCGCAAACTATCGATGTAATTGTTTCACATGCAAATGCCTCGGGAATTGAACTGGTATTTGGTGATCATGCATCTTTTAAAGGGGATGATTCTTTCTTTGGTGCAATTGTTCAATATCCAGCTGCTACTGGAAATATTGATAATTATAAAGACTTCGCAAAAACCATGAACGAAGTCGGAATCAAGTTAGCCGTAGCCTCTGATTTGATGGCTTTAGCGCAACTGGAAGAACCCGGTTCTTGGGGAGCAGATTGTGTGGTAGGTAACTCGCAAAGAATGGGAGTGCCAGTAGGATATGGTGGTCCCCATGCGGCATTTATTGCAACCAAAGACGCGTATAAAAGAAATCTTCCAGGTCGAATTATTGGAATTTCTCAAGATGCAGATGGACGTCCTGCTTATCGTATGTCCTTGCAAACTCGTGAACAACATATAAAAAGAGAAAAAGCAACTTCAAATATTTGTACGGCTCAAGCTTTATTAGCTGTAATGGCAAGTTTTTATGCGGTATACCATGGCCAAGATGGAATAAAATCAATTACCTCATTGGTGCATGCCAAAGCGGTGACTTTAAATGATGGAATTACCGATGCTGGATTTAAATCCATGAACACATCGTTTTTTGATACCCTTTCTTTTGAGGCATCTGCAGATCAATTGGCAGAAGTTAAAAAGAAGGCAGAAGCGAAAGAAATCAACTTTCGTTATTTTGAGGGTGGTTTTGGTTTAAGTGCCGATGAAACGATGACTTTGGAGGATATTAATGATATCCTTACACTTTTAGGTGCAAAAGAAGTGTCTTCTTTATCCGAGTCTTCTGCTATTCCTGCAGAATTAAAACGGAGTACAGATTTTATGACCCATGAGGTATTTAAAAGGTATCACTCTGAAACGGAAATGATGCGTTACTTAAAGAAATTAGAGAATCGTGATATGTCACTGACGCACTCTATGATTTCTTTGGGTTCTTGTACCATGAAATTGAATGCGGCTAGTGAAATGATGCCGTTAAGTAATCCGGGACTCTTAAATATCCACCCATTTGTACCAAAAAATCAAGTGCAAGGTTATTTAGAAATGATCAATGAATTGGATAAGGATTTGTCTGATATTACCGGTTTTGCTAAAATGAGTTTCCAACCTAATTCAGGAGCTCAGGGGGAGTATACGGGTTTGAAAGTAATTCAAGCTTACCATAAGGACAACAACCATATGGATAGAAACCTATGTCTGATTCCTGCTTCTGCTCACGGTACTAACCCTGCTTCTGCGGTTATGGCAGGAATGAAGGTGATGATCATTAAGAGTTTAGAAAATGGAAATATTGATGTAAACGATTTACGCGAGAAAGCGGAAGCGAATAAAGATACTTTAGCTGCGTTAATGATTACCTATCCAAGTACGCATGGAGTTTATGAAGCTTCGGTAAAAGAAATTATGGATATTATTCATGGTAACGGTGGGTTAGTTTATATGGACGGTGCGAACATGAATGCACAAGTGGGTTTAACCTCTCCAGGAAATATTGGAGCAGATGTATGTCACTTGAACTTACATAAAACCTTTGCTATTCCTCATGGTGGGGGTGGGCCGGGTATGGGCCCCATTGGGGTCGTTGAAAAACTTGTACCTTTCTTACCTAATCACAAAGTGGTAGAAGTAAGTGGAGATAAAGGAATTCATGCGGTAAGTGCAGCGCAATTTGGTAGTGGATTAATTCTAGCCATTTCTTACGGTTATATCAAAATGTTAGGAACTGCCGGTTTAGAGAAATCCACCAAAGTGGCGATCCTTAACGCAAATTATATGCGTAAACATTTTGAAGAAAATGGTTTCGACCTTTTATATAAAGGTGAAAAAGGTTGTGTAGCGCATGAGATGATAATTGATTTCCGTAAGTATAAAACAGATGGTGTTGAAGTGGTAGATGTGGCTAAACGTTTAATGGATTATGGATTCCATGCGCCAACGGTTTCTTTCCCAGTAGTGGGTACCCTAATGATTGAACCCACCGAAAGTGAATCGAAAGCGGAGTTGGATCGATTTATTCTAGCCTTATCTTTAATAAAGAAAGAGATTGAAGCGGTAGCGGATGGATCTGTGGACAAAGCAGATAATGTTTTGAAAAATGCACCGCATACCGCTAGAATGGTTTCTTACGATGATTGGACCAAGCCTTATTCGAGAAAAGAAGCTGCATATCCTGTAGATTACCTTCTGGATGCCAAGTTTTGGCCACATGTGCGTAGAATAGATGATGCATATGGAGATCGGAATTTGATTTGTAGTTGTCTTCCAGTATCGGCTTACGAGGCCTAATTGAAATAAATGAAAATTTAGAGAGCGGCTAAAAACCGCTCTCTTTTCAATATAACCTACATTATGAAAATGAGAAAATACGTTTTACTAATCCTTTTTACAGGAACATTTTTGGGTGTGAATGCACAATTTCAAAAATCCTCAGCTAAATCGTCCGCTCAAAGGAATTTGGATTTTAAGGTAAATGAAAATATTTTAAAAAGCCAACATCAAAGAGCTTCCTCTATAGATACCATTTGGTTTAATGATTTTTCAGATACGTCCGAATGGTCTTTTCAGGGAGGAGTAAACCAATGGACGGTTGACTCCAATCTTTCACAAAGTTTAATCAACCAAGGGTTTGATCCCGTATTGATGTCTAATTCTGGTGGCAGGTTTGCGTATATTGATTCAGACGGAGCGGGTGGAGGACAAACTCAAGATGCCACTATCCATTTTTTGGATTCCATTGATTGTAGCCTTTACCCTAATGTTCAGTTGGTTTTCGAAACTTATTTCAGAAAGTTCAATGATGTTCGGGAAGTATTGGTTTCCAATGATGACGGTGTTTCTTGGGATACTATAGCGGTGTTGTCTCAATTTGGGACGTCTACCACAAGTCCTAATCCTTATACGGAGGTCGTAGATATCTCTGCATTTGCAGGAGGAAATTCCAATGTGCAGATTAAGTTCCATTATAAAGGTGCGTACGATTGGTTTTGGGCTATTGATGACGTGATGTTGCAACCAGTTCCAAATAATGAATTGGAATTGACTCAAGAGTTTTACAACGGGATAATGGATCAAACATATCGTACATTTTATTCGATGATCCCAAAAAGACAAGCCGATTCAGCGATTATCAATTTTGGAGCCTCGGTTCAAAATAATGGCGTGTTAGATCAAACGAATACCCAAGTTTCGGTAGTGGTGAAATTTGAGGGTAATTCCATTCATTCAGACACCACTATAAATGATAGTTTGGTTGCAGGAGATATGCAACACTATAATTTCCCTATGGCCTTTGCCCTCGACAGTGGTTTAGGTGTTTATGATCTAAGAATGACCGTTTTTTCGGATTCTGCGGATGCCTTATTTAGGAATAATGAAATTACGCAGAGTTTTGAGGTTTCTAGCTACCAATATAGAAGGGATAACGATACCGTAAACTCGGATAATTGGTTTGATGTAAATCAATCATTAGAGATGTTAGTGCGTTACGAGGTTTATACAGAAGATTCAATAGTTGCCTTATCTACCTATTTCCCTTTTAATTACATTACCGGCAGAGGATTGATCGAAGGAGACTCTATCTCTTACTTTGTTTATGAGTCGGCCAATTTAAATACGCCAGTTTCTGAAAACAGTAACTATGTACTAACGGCTGCAGATGTAAACTCATGGGTTACGCTTCCCTTGCCAAAGGTGAAGTTAGAACCGGGTATGTATTATGTAGGCTTTAAATTGAATGGCAGCTCTGGCTCAGTAGGTACGAATGCCGTAATAAATAGTCATACGGCTCCGTTAACGGTTTTGTTACGTATGGACGCCACTTCAAGTAACTCTCCTTGGCAAACAACAACGGCTTTTATGCCTTTTGTACGCATGTTTACCCATTCTGATAGTGCATGTAGAGATGTAAATATTGGGATTGAATTTACCGTAATTGACTCCTTGGAAATTGGGCAAATCCATTCGAATGTTGTGGGAACCGGTGCTGCGCCCTATATCTATTCATGGAATGGCCCAAACGGTTTTACCTCAAGTAGTCAGAATATTTCGAACTTATTAGACACCGGGATATATATATTAGAGGTGAATGATGTATTTGGTTGCTCGGCTATTGACTCTGTAGCTGTTTCGGGCACTGTAAATGTGGTAGAAATGGATATTAATAATAATTTCAATGTATTTCCAAATCCAGTTTCTACAAAGGTTTATGTGACTGGGAAAATAACGGAATCTGGATATTTTCAGATCAATGTAGTGAACATGTTGGGGATGAATGTCTATTCAAATCGTTCGTTTTATAGTGGCGATCTGGAGGCTGAAATTGACCTTACTACTTGTAATTCAGGGATGTATTTAATACACGTGTCCGTTGGAGATAAAATTATGTGTACTATTCCTGTTATCAAGAATTAATAATGGGAATAGGTTCAAAACAAACGGTATCGTAGTTCGGATACGTAATTTCTGATAAAAATTAACGCAAAATTAGCAGTAAATAGGAGGCGCTTTCCAATTATTCTGATGGGAATGGTTGGAGCATGTACTTTATCGGGCTATATTTGGTGCCTGAATAATAAAATTAATTAACAAGTTATGAAAAAAACATACTTAGCGGGATTGTTTCTAGCAGCGTCTAGTGCATTTGCCCAAGTCGGTGTACAACAGCAGCCATTATCAATGGACGGGGAATTTTCCTCAATCAACACGCAAAATGCTTCAAGAGCTTCAAGAGCAGCAGGTGATACTGTGTTTTATGATGGTTTTGAAGGAACATCAAACTGGGTAGTTAATAACGGTCCAGCAGGTGCTACTGCAAATAATGGATGGCAAATTTCTAGTGTCGCAGGAACAAATTTGGGTTCTTGGTTTTTTGCAAATACAAGAATGTCATCTACTGGAGGTGGAAATTATGCTGTTTTGGTTCCAGACGATGCAACTTTAGCAACTCCTCCTTCTTTAATGGGGTCTATTATTACTACAGCAAGTGCTATTGATATTAGTGCGTATACAGGTACACTTTCAATGTCCTATGAAAAATATGGTGCAAGGTATTATGATACTCTTTACTTAGAAGTAAGTAATGATATGGTGAACTGGATAGAGCTAGATGATAATACGAGTTTTCCAATTTTAACAGCAGCATCAAATTATATCTTGCCTAACCCAACACGTACTGATTTATTTTTACCAAGTAGTGTAGTTAATCAAGATTCACTTTACATTAGATTCCGTTGGGGAGCTACTTTTGTGAGTACTACTCCTGGTGTAAACACTCCTGGTGTTGGATACGGTTTCTTTGTGGATGATGTAATTGTTCGTGAAGTAGAAGATAACGATCTTCAACTGGAGCAAACAGCATTTTTTGATGATGTAAGAATATTATACTCTTGGTACTTTGGTGATATGCCAGCTAGACAAGCAGCTGCAGATACTCTTTCTTTTTCTGCAACGTATTCGAATAAAGGGAATAATAATGCCACTAACACTAGATTAGAGCTTGTTGTTTCTGGTCAAGATTCTGAAACTTTAACTTCTACCTCTGTGAGTGTAGGTGCAGGTGATTTAGCGGATACTGCTAGAACTGCAAACTATATAATGGATCAAGGTCAAGGTACATATACCTTTACTTGGAACATCGTTTCAGATTCGGTAGATGCTACTCCTGATAACAATACTAAATCAATTGATTTAGTAGTAACGGATAATGTGTATTCTATGGCTCCTCTTCCTGTTTCTGCTGCTGGTGGAACAGGTAAAGGTGGTACCGATGAACAATATACTCTTACGCAAGATTATTACATTATGACTACGGATACCATTAACGCTATTGGAGTTGCATTTGATTCTGATTGGAGTAGAGAAGGAGCATTATTTTCTTTGTCTCTTGTAAACAGATCGAATGATGTAGTTGTTGCTGAAACTGATTATTACACCAGTACTTCAGAAATGATTTTAGATTCTGTTATTTATTTCCCAACCCTAACCCAAGCGGAGATACTTCCGGGTACGTATGAGGTAAGATTAGAGTTATTATCTAATGATTCTCTTTTTGTAGTTACTTGTGTGGATCCAGAGTCTCCAATTGAGCCTACTGGAACAGGAACTTTTTTCTCTAGAACTACTCTAGCATTTGGAGGTGGGTCATTTATTGAAGACATGGCTTATTTGACTATGAAGAATAACGATAATGTTGTTTGTGATGCAAATGCTAGCGTAACAGGTACTGTAAAGGATAATGAGCCTGATTATTATGGTGCAATTACAATTGATAACGTATCTGATTTAGAAGGTCCAATTTTCACTTACGAGTGGACAGGTCCAAGTTTTGCTTCTACGGATAAAGATTTAACGAATTTAACAACTCAAGGTCTTTACACTGTTGTTGTGACCGATGTAAATCGTTGTACTGCTACTATGGACTTTAATGTTGCTGGTAATGTAAGCGTTAGTGATATCGAGTTTGAAGGTTCTGTATCTTTATTCCCGAATCCAAATAACGGAAACTTCCAATTATCATTAGAAGGTGTTGAAGCAGGTGCTTACACTTTAAATGTTAAAAATGTATTAGGTCAATCAGTATTCGTTAAAAGCATCAACGTTACTGTAAACCATACGGAAAGTGTTGAAGTATCAAACTTATCAAAAGGAATTTATTTCATGGAAATCGAAAATAACGCAGGACAAAAATCTGTTGTTAACTTCGTAGTGGAGTAAATAGAATTTGAAAATTCAAAAACCTCAAGAGTATTTACTCTTGAGGTTTTTTTTGTTTTATACATTTTGTGGCACATCAATAGGTGTCCGAATTTTCGGAAACAGGGAGTAACAATGGATGGTTAGATTGAATTAAACTTACTTCGCTTTATCTCGAATTGCTTTCATGAAATTGGATGCATAAATGAAATCTGTAAGTTCTTTGTTTTCGGTATTTAGTATATCCGTCTTAGATCCATTCCAAAATTTCTTCCCCTGATGTAAAAACATGATGTTATCACCGATTTCCAATACCGAGTTCATGTCATGGGTAATAACCATGGTGGTTATGTTATACTCATAGGTAATTTCACTTATGAGTTGATCTATTAAAATGGCCGTCTGTGGGTCTAATCCGGAATTTGGTTCGTCACAAAACAAGTACTTTGGTTTCATCGATATTGCTCTGGCTATCCCTACACGTTTTTTCATACCTCCAGATAACTCATCTGGGTAAAGCGACTTAACGCCATGTAAGTTAACTCGTTCCAAACAAAAATCCACGCGGTTTGCCATTTCCTTGTTGGTTTTGTTAGAAAATACACGCAGTGCAAATTTTACATTTTCCTCCACGGTCATGGAGTCAAATAAAGCGCCTCCTTGAAATAAGAAACCAATACTTTGTCTAAGCTCGGCTTTTTGTTTTCGAGTCATGTCCCAAAAGCTTTGCCCGTCATACTTTACCACTCCTGAGTTGGGTTGTTGTAAACCAACGATACATTTGGTCATAGTCGTTTTACCTGAACCACTCGCTCCAATAACCAGGTTGTTCTTCCCCTTTTCAAATTGAAAGGAAATATCATCCAAGACCGTTTTATCCCCAAAAGATTTAATAAGATTTCTTATCTCGATCATAACAGAAGCATTTGGGTAAGTACGTAATTAAGTCCTAGAATAACAATACTACTTTGGACAACGGATTTCGTACTTGCTTTGGCAACCTCCATCGAGCCGCCTTTAACATGATACCCGAAATAGGCAGGTACGGAAGTGATTACGAAACCAAAAACCACGGATTTAATCATGCTATAGGCATAATCAAATGCTTCGAAATCGTATTGAATTCCATATTCATAATCGTAGGGGGTAATGGCTCCGGTTCCTACACCAGCAACGAAACCGCCTCCAATAGATAAGAAGATACTCAGGGTGATTAAAAAGGGGTTTAAAAGAACTAAAGCGATTATTTTGGGTTGAACCAAAAAACTAGCCGAATTAATACCCATAATTTCAATGGCATCAATTTGTTCCGTTACCCGCATTGTTCCTAGTTGGGATGATATACTAGATCCAATTTTGCCGACTAAAATTAATGCGACTATCGTAGGTGAAAACTCCAGAATTACAGATTCTCGAACAGCGAAACCAACGGTATATAACGGAATGATACCTCCCCCAGTATTAGAAGCCGTTTGAATAGTAATTACCGCACCCATAAAGAACGAGATGATGGCCACAATAGGAAGAGAATTCACTCCTAAATTGATCATTTCGTCCAAGATGTTTTGACGGAACATTTTCCATTTTTCGGGTCGTGAAAACACCTTGTTAAGGAAAATAGTATAGGAACCAAGACTGTAAAGAAACTTCATTAATTTATTACGTATTGTGTAAATTTACATTGTCAAACGAAAGTAAAACACAGAATGAAATAAATATACGTTAATGGAATATTCTACCAATATTTATGTGTTAATAGAGATAAAGCAGAATTTTGGGGTTTTTAGTCGGTAGTACGAATTAAATCGTTTTTTTTGTTGAAATTTTTAAGGAGTAATGAATAGAATTAAATGCCTTGTTTTGGTTGGAGTAATTTTTTTGGGGCCAATCCTTTTGCAAGGATGTGCCGCAAAGAAAAAATGTCATCCTCCATGTCCTACATGGCAAAAAAAGAAGCATAAAAGGTAAATGCAGTCAGAACGATTTTTAGAAAATTTAAAAAACCATGTCCCCGAGGACGCGATTCCGTTAATATGGAATTTGATTAAGGATTTTGATTTTACCCTCACGGTTACCAATGAACGTAAAACGAAGCATGGGGATTATCGAATGCCATTAAGGTCAGGAGAGTCCCATAAAATCAGTGTGAATGGAACTTTAAATCCCTATGCATTTTTGCTGACTTACGTCCATGAAATTGCACATATGCATACGTTTGAATTGTATGGTCGAAAAGTGAGTCCACACGGAAAGGAATGGAAAAGAACTTTTAGAAATATTGCGAAACCTTTTCTGAAAGTGGGGATTTGGCCGAAGGATGTAAATATTGCCTTAAAGCAATATTTTATTAATCCAAAGGCGAGTAGTGGCGGAGATATTGACCTGACAAGGGTATTAAGGAATTATGATCCGCATCCTGAATTGCACTTGGAAGATTTGGAAGAAGGGGAAGTATTCTCAACGGATGAATTGAATGAACGATTATTTGTCAAAGGAGCTAAAAGAAGAACAAGATATTTGTGTAAGGAAATTGCAACCAGTAGAGAATATACGGTTCATAGCCTGGCCAAAGTATTTATAAGAATTTGAAATGAATAAGAATAATTACGTGGTCATTATGGCCGGTGGGGTTGGAAGTAGATTTTGGCCCAAAAGCACGGAGAAGAATCCGAAACAGTTTTTAGATGTTTTAGGTGTAGGAAGATCATTGATTCAACTAACGTTTGACCGGTTTAATGCCTTTATTCCGGAAGAAAATATTTTGGTAGTTACGAACGAGCAATATGTAGATTTAGTAAAAGAACAGCTCCCCAGAATATTATCTACGAATATTCTGGCCGAACCGGTAATGCGGAATACTGCTCCGTGTGTGGCATATGCCGTAAAAAAAATTGAGTCAATAAACCCACATGCAGTAATGATTGTAACTCCCGCAGATCACCTTATTTCGAAGGTGGATGTGTTTTATGAGGTCATGAAAAAGGGTTTGGAGTTCGTTAAAACTAATTCGGATATTCTAACTATTGGGATTGAACCTGATAGACCCAATACGGGATATGGATATATAGAATATGCGAAGACCGCTAATTCGAAAATAAATATTCCTGTAGAAGTGCAGCAGTTTAAGGAGAAACCTAATTTAAAAACAGCCAAAGAATATTTGGCTCACGGAAACTTTAGTTGGAACTCAGGTATGTTTTTATGGAGTTTAAAAACCATAACAGATAGTTTTATTAAAAACGCTCCAGATGTGATTAAGTGCTTTTATTCCGATAAGTTGGTGTATGGAACATCCGGGGAAAAGGATTTTATTTCTAAAGTATATAGCACTAGCCCGTCTATTTCTATTGACTACGCCATTCTTGAAAAGGCAGATAATGTGAAGGTGATTAATACGGATATTGGATGGAGCGACATTGGAACTTGGGTGTCATTACAAAACCATATAAACAAATCTGTAAAGGGCAATTTTATTATTTCAGGCGATGTTTTACTTCAAGATTCAACGGGTAATATTGTTGGTACAGTAGGTACAACAACATACTTTACA
>CAJXZP010000034.1 GCA_913062955.1 uncultured Flavobacteriales bacterium
TTGAACTGGTGAAAATTTTACTACAAAAACCAGATTTAATTTTGTTAGATGAGCCGACCAATCACGTAGATATTGAATCGGTCATGTGGCTGGAAGATTTTTTATTGAACAAAGCTAAAGCGGTCGTGGTGATTTCGCATGATAGAGCATTTATTGACAGGATCACCAATAGAACGGTAGAGGTTACTATGGGTAAGATTTACGATTATAAAGCAAAATATAGTCATTACCTTATCTTGAGAGAAGAGCGTAGAGCAAGTCAAGTGAAGGCGTACGAAGAACAACGTAAGTTTATTGCCGATAATCAATTATTTATTGATCGTTTTAAGGGTACGTATTCTAAAACCAACCAGGTTAACTCTCGTGAAAAAATGCTATCTAAATTGAAAATCATTGAAATTGATGAGGTAGATAATTCGTCTTTACGCTTACGATTTCCAATAGCTCAACGATCGGGTGATTATCCGGTGGTGGCCAAAGAACTTTCCAAAAGTTATGGCGATATCGTGGTTTTTAAAGAGGCTAATATGAATATTGCTCGGGGTGAAAAAGTGTCGTTTGTAGGTCGGAACGGAGAAGGGAAATCCACGATGATTAAAGCGATCATGGGGGAGATTGATTTTGACGGTGAGTGTGGGTTAGGCCATAATGCTAAAGTCGGTTATTTTGCGCAAAACCAAGCTTCCCTACTAGATCCTACATTGAGCATTTTTGAAACCGTGGATCAAGTCGCCAAAGGAGAAATTCGCAAACAAATCAAAGGGATTTTAGGTCGTTTTATGTTTAGTGGCGATCAAATTGATAAAAAGGTAAGTGTGCTTTCTGGAGGAGAGAAAACTCGATTGGCTATGGTAAAGCTACTTCTAGAACCCGTAAATGTGTTAATACTAGATGAGCCGACCAATCACTTGGATTTAAAATCGAAAGATGTGTTGAAAGAGGCGCTTTTGGCTTTTGAAGGGACGCTAATTTTAGTTTCGCATGATAGAGATTTCCTTACTGGTTTGTCTCAAAAAGTATTTGAGTTTAAAAATAAACGTGTTATTGAACATTTCGAAACCATTGATGCCTTCCTAGAACGTAATAGAATGGAGCATCTGAAAGAGTTGGGGTAGGCTAATTATGATTGAATGTGTGGATTTCTATACGATGTAACCTACATAGTTCAGAATAGTTTCCATTAGGGAAGGCCTTTCAATTACCTATTTCTTAGAAGGAAGGTTTAGGTAGTTTAAAGGTTATCCCATGGAGCGTATAGATGAGCTTCGTTTCCGAAGTTTTGATTTTATTCTTGAATTAGAATATTATTCCCGATTTTGTATTCGAAATATTCTAATTGAAAATTCAGCCAATTTATTTCCCCTTGTATAATTGATTTTGATGTTTAGTTTTGCGACAATAAACCAAAAAACTTATGATAATGCCTATTAAATTTATACCCTTATTTCTTAGTGTGTTCACCGTGTTGAATGTGTGTGTAGCTCAGGATGTTCAAGAATTAATCCTGGAAGATGGCTATGTAGTGGAAAAAATAATTCCGTGTGAGAATGATGGGTTTATTGTGGTTTCTGAGACTAAAAATGCAATTGATAAAGAGTTTTTAGTGGAGTATCAGTTATATAATTCCTTGAATGAAAAAATTGATGAATCAAATACATCCTATAAAAAAAGACATTATTATTGGGGAAATGTATCGGATAAAAATTTGAATTCAAGTCTTTATAGTTCTACTAATTATTGGGCTCGGTTAATTACTAACTCGAAACAAGGATCCACTTTAAATACAAAAACAAAGGATATTCGTAGTCCAAAGAAATCCTTTTTCTTAGAGCCGCTTAATATTGTGCCAGGTAATGGTTCTATGTTTCAATTGGAAGATGAAATTTTTGTTTACACAAAAAGCGCAAAATTTGTGAAATTCATTAAATTGAATATTAGCTCTGATGTGGTAACTACAATTGAAATAGAATCGCCTGAAGTTAAGGGGTATACGAATAGTGTGCTTGGAGTTCAGAAATTATCAGAAGATGAATTTATTGTAGTGTTTGATGTGCGAAAGAGCAAGAAAGATGCGCATCTGTATGTGTGTAAATACAATGCCGGAGGAGAGTTGTTAAAAGATTACAAACTGGAAGATTTCCCATTTGTGAAAAATGTATCCGTGGGATTGATAGACGGGAAATTAGTAGTTGGTGGGTTTTATGGTATAATGGCAGCAGGTCGAGCTACAGGGCTTTTTTTATGTGTTCCAGAGGATGGAAAGTTGGTGTTTAAAAGCAATTTAAGTTTTGAGGAATTAGGTTTGTCTGTTAATTTCTCTGTTATTCATGAATTAATCATTTCTGATAATTCTATAATAATGTGGGCGGAATCTTATGCTAAAGAATTTAACGGTTACGGAGAGAATAAACAATACTTGGGTAATAATTACTCTCATGCTTTATTCTTGGGTTTTGACTTGGAAGGGAAATATGAAGGTAAAAGTAGTTTGAAAATTGGACGAAACCGCGTATTTGATGATAATGGAGTTTGTGAAATTGCAAAAAATAAAGAAGGTGATTATTTTGTTTGGTTTAGCGGGCAGACCTATGTTTCAATTCATGAGCTGCAAATCGATGAACTCAATGTCTCAAAAATTAAAGTAAAAGAATTTAAGTTTTTTGAAAAGTTAAAAAATGATTCAAAACTAAAAACTACCTATTGTGGAAACAATAGTTTTTTTGTTTGTGGTTATCAACAAGATAAAAAGGACGCAAGTAATACAACGAATTTTGTAACTAAGATAACCATTGAATAATGTTTCTTTTTGTTCTATTATTCGTATCAAGAGATTGAGCCGACCAATCACTTGGATTTAAAATCGAAAGATGTGTTGAAAGAGGCGCTTTTGGCTTTTGAAGGGACGCTAATTTTAGTTTCGCATGATAGAGATTTCCTTACTGGTTTGTCTCAAAAAGTATTTGAGTTTAAAAATAAACGTGTCATCGAACATTTCGAAACCATTGATGCCTTCCTAGGACGTTATAGAATGGAGCATCTGAAAGAGTTGGGATAGGGGTTTTAGTAATACTCATTTGTTAGAAACAATAAACGCCCAGAAGCATTCCGTTGGATTGGAATTTTTCCAGGCGTTCTCATTATGAACAAGACAATTTTTAGGTGCAGTGCAGTAGTTATTTAACTATGTAATCCACACTCCCTGTTTTCAAGTACTTTAGTAGGATCGTAATATTTGAATTCATTAGGCAGTTTGTTTTCTGCTAAATAAGCATCCATCTCTGTATCCGAATAATGATAGAATGGACTTACCTTAATCACTCCGTCTTTACTTAAGGAAACAATATCAAGACTATTTCTAAAAGCGGTTTGATCTTTTCTAAGGTTGGTAAACCATAGCTCTGGTTCGTGCTCTTTCATAGCTCGTGCAAAGGGTTCTAGTTTTACTTGTTCCGTAAAAATGGCATGCTTTGGATCATCGACCTCAGGAATTCCTAGGGCCACATTACGGTTAGCAACCGTTTGTTGGGGAACATATAAATCTATATTAAGATGCAACAAATCAATAACCTCCCTGGCGTGAATATACGTGTAGGATGTATTGTATCCCGTATCACACCAAATAACCGTGGTGTCTGATTTTACGCTGGATACAGCATGTAAAATAGCGGCTTCGTAGGGACGGAAATTTGTGGTGACTACCGTTTTCTTTTTTAACGAGAAAGCCCATTCCACAATTTCTTGTGGACTTAAGGAGCGTAATGCTGAATTGATTTTTTCTACATTCATTTTTTTAGTTATTTACCCCATTTTATGGAATTCCATAGACGTTCATGAAAAAAGTACAAGAGCATTTTAGTCACTAATTCTACGGCACCTATCGAAAAAGCCATCGCTAAAGTGCCGGTAACTAAGTAGGAAATTATAATGGTATCCATCGTTCCTACCATGCGCCAACTAATGGATTTGACAATGCTTCTCATGGGTTTCTCAGAATGTTGATCTTCTGTGAAATTTCCATTTTCGCCTTTTAACTGGATGATTCCCATAAAATATTCATTACTACAATTACCCTATCGGAGTAGTAGGGTAATGAGCTGCGAATGTACACCGCAAATTCATATTACAATAAAAAAAAACAGGAAAAAAACGTTAATAAATTAAATGATGTCGGCTAAAGATTTGTTTTCCAATACTTTTAAGGTGCTGTCTCGAACCTCAATCATTAATAAATGGACGGAACAAGCCCCTTCATCTGGACAATCGTCACATTTTTCATAGTAATTTAAACTCACACAAGGTACAAGAGCAATGGGGCCTTCAATTTTTCGCAAAAGATCCACCATTTGAATTTCGGAGGCCGGTTTTAAGAGATAATATCCTCCCCCTTTACCTTTTTTAGAACCGAGGTACCCCAGGTTTCTTAAGGTAAGAAGAATTGCTTCCAGGTATTTATGAGAAATATTCTCGCTTTCCGAAATGATAGCGGTTTGAACAGGTTTTTTTTCCTGCTGGCGCGCAATGTATGTCAATGCCTTTAAAGCATATTTCGTTTTTCTTGAAAGCATCCTACGAAGGTAACAAAGCCAAGTAATAATAAAAGACGTTAGGCATTAAATAGTCTCCAATTATGAGCCCTTGGTTTTACGATTTTTTGTAGTACAATTCAAAAAGGGTTTCACTAATTTTGTCGCATGTTAGAAGATAAGAATCAAATAACCTCCAATTTAGAGGAGCTAGGCGAATTTGGATTGATTGATACCCTAACGGAAGGGTTTGAAAACAAGCAAAAATCTACCCAATTGGGAATAGGTGACGATGCGGCTGTTTTAAATTTCGGGGACGAAGAAGTGGTTATTTCTACCGATATGTTGGTAGAGGGTGTGCACTTTGATGTGACTTATACCCCATTAAAACATCTAGGATACAAAGCGGTAGTGGTAAATCTATCGGATATCTATGCCATGAATGCAACTCCTCGTCAGATCACGTTTTCTCTGGCGGTTTCCAGTCGTTATACCGTGGAGGCCCTTCAGGAAATTTATGAAGGAGTGAAATTAGCTTGTGAGTTCTATAATGTGGATTTAGTAGGGGGGGATACCACATCTTCTTTAAAAGGATTGGTGTTAAGTGTAACCGCTATTGGCTCGGCTCCTAAGGCGCAGATTGTAAGGCGTTCAGGGGCCTCGGAAACGGACTTGATTTGTGTTTCGGGCGATTTAGGTGGCGCTTATATGGGGCTTCAAATATTAGAGCGTGAAAAAGCAGTGTTTAAAGAGAATCCGGAAATG
Source organism: uncultured Flavobacteriales bacterium (assembly GCA_913062955.1). GTDB lineage: Bacteria > Bacteroidota > Bacteroidia > Flavobacteriales_G > Salibacteraceae > CAJXZP01. The sequence goes on from CAJXZP010000034.1 coordinate 5,289, forward strand.
CAACCGGATATGGCAGGTAACGAATACGTATTGGAACGTCAATTGAAACCGGAGGCGAGAAGAGATGTGATCAAAGCTTTAGCCGATTTTAAAATTGTACCTACCTCTATGATTGATATTTCGGATGGATTAGCCTCTGAGCTTATGCATATTTGTAAACACAATGATTCAGGTGCTCAGATTTATGAAGATAAAATCCCAGTAGATTATCATACCTATAAAGCCGCAGAGGACTTTAATTTTAATGCAACTACGGCTGCATTGAATGGGGGAGAAGATTACGAATTGTTGTTTACCATTAAGCAAAAGGATTTTGAAGTAGTTAAAGGAATTCCGGGCATTTCTATTATTGGTCATATTACCGATAAGGCCTCTGGAATAAACATGGTGACTCGAGGGGATCAGTTTATTGAATTGCAAGCCCAAGGTTGGAATGCTTTTAAAAATAAATCCGACTCATAGACATAGCTGGTAAATAGTTATTTTTTGTTTATTTGTAACACGAACAAAAACACAAAATGGAAGAAGAATTAGAAATGGTTTTCGATATGGCCCAAGAGCAAATGGAAAGCTCTATTAGTCATTTAAAAAAAGAATTACTAAAAATTAGAACGGGTCGTGCCAATCCTATCATGTTAAGTGGTATTATGGTAGAGTATTACGGTTCTATGACGCCATTAAGTCAAGTTTCTAATGTTTCTTCTCCGGATGCCCATACTATTATGGTGCAACCTTTTGAGAAAGGTATTTTGCATGATATTGAGAAAGCCATTATGAATTCCAATGTGGGGTTAAATCCACAAAATAACGGAGAAATGGTTATTATGAACGTTCCCGCTTTAACAGAGGAAAGACGTAGAGGACTGGCAAAACAAGGGAAGTCGGAAGGCGAACATGCCAAAGTTGGAGTACGTAATGCACGCCAAGAGGCCATGCACGAAATCAAAAAGATGAAGGATAATAACCTGTCTGAAGATGTAGCTAAGTCTGCGGTAGAAGATATTCAAGAAAGAACAAATGCGCATATCAAGTCAATTGAAGCATTAATTGTAACTAAAGAAACCGAAATCATGAAGGTTTAACCTTTCAAAATTATAAGGAAAAGGCCATCGAAAGATGGCCTTTTTTTGTGTCTTAAATTTTGGTTTCGATTTCATTTGAAAAGGTATATTTGGAATCCAAAATAAAAGTACATGCAACAACCGTCAAAAGTTTTACTTATTTACACTGGAGGAACCATTGGTATGGTTCAGGATGTAGATTCTAATGCACTACATCCATTTGACTTTAGTCAAATAAGTGCGGAGATTCCAGAATTGAATAAGTTAAATTGTGTGATTGAAACCATCGCATTTGATGTGCCTATTGATTCATCCGACATTGGACCTTCTGATTGGAATAGATTAGCCAACGCCATCCAACAAAATTATGCGAATTATGATGGGTTTATTGTTTTGCATGGTACAGACACCATGGCTTATACTGCCTCTGCACTAAGCTTTATGTTAGAGGGTTTAAATAAGCCCGTGATTCTAACAGGATCGCAATTACCCATTGGTGTTTTACGTACGGATGGAAAGGAGAATTTGTTGACCGCAATTGAGTTGGCGGGAGATAAAGATGAGAATGGGAAGCCAATGGTAGGCGAAGTGGCCATTTATTTTGAATACAAATTAATTAGAGGTAACCGAGCTCACAAAACATCCACTTCTCACTTTGACGCTTTTAACTCTCCTAATTTTCGAATTTTGGCAGAGGCAGGTGTGAATATTGAATATAAAAACCATCATATTTCCCCATTTGGAAACGGAGAGCTTAAGGTGGTTGAATTACATGAACAGGGAATTTTCGTATTACCCATTTTTCCAGGAATGGCACAAGATCAAGTGGAGTTTGTATTAGAAAGCAATAAAAACTGGGCAGTCATTCTAATGACTTTTGGAGCGGGGAATATTCCGATGAAACCCTGGTTTATTGATGCCATTAAAAATGCGGTAGCGAAAGAAAAAATGGTGGTCAACATAACCCAGTGCACTAAAGGGAAAGTGAATATGAATCTGTATAAAAATGGTCAGATTTTGAAATCCATTGGTGTTATTGGAGGTAGCGATATTACTTCCGAAGCTGCATTAGCAAAATTGATGTATCTAAAAGAAAAGAACTTATCAATTAAAGAACTGAAAACTCAATTTGAACGACCCCTTCGAGGAGAAATGACCCTGTAATTATTATGAATCAAAGAAGAAAAAAACAATTTCAGCAATCAGCAATTGATGAAAAGACGTACGTAAGCGAACCCGCCAAAGTGGAGAAAATTCCCAATAAATGGAAACTAGTATTGTTTCTTTTTGGATTTCTTCTGTATGCCAATACGGTAAATTTTGGGTATGTACTGGATGACAAAATCGTGGTCACTGCGAATCAAATTACAAAAAAAGGGTTTGAGGGGGTGCTGGATCACTTTACACATGATTTGATGGATGGTTTTTGGGCCGAGCAATACGGGATTTCTGTAGACGATCTTGAAAAAAACTCGCTAGTGGTGGGTGGAAGATATCGGCCGCTTTCTGTAGCGACTTACGCCATTGAGTGGGAGCTGTTTGGTGAAAGTCCAGGGATTAGTCATTTGATCAATGCCTTTTTTTATGGGGTAATAGGTGTCGTGTTTTTTGTTTTGCTCCAAAACCTATTCCCGAGCTCCATCCTTCCCGTATGGAAATCCATTCCGTTTTGGGTGACCTTGCTATTTTTAGCACATCCATTGCATGTAGAGGTCGTGGCAAATATAAAAGGTAGGGATGAAGTTTTTAATCTTTTATTTGGATTGCTTTCTTTACAGTACTTGGTGGGTTTTTGTAAAACCAAAGAAATTAAACCACTCGTCATTTCTGCGGTAATGCTGTTTCTGAGTTTGTTATCCAAAGAAACTACGGTGGTTTTTGTGGTCATTGGCCCTTTGATGATCTATTATTTTAATCTGGGAGGTATTAAGGAAGTGAAAAAATCATTTCTATTCCTATTAGGATCTACTGTCTTATATAATATAATTAGGTATCTCATTGTGGGTTCTCCTGCCGATCCTATTGCCAGAGAATTAATGAATAACCCTTTTTTATTAGCGACCGAAGGAGAGCGAATTGCAACCATTCTTTTAACCGTGGCCGTTTATTTTAAACTTATTTTTATTCCCCATCCCTTAACACATGATTATTATCCATTTCACCTTCCCTTTCTAGATGAAAACGAGCAATATGCAAATTGGGGGAGTCTAGGAACAATTGTAGGGTTGCTCATTTTGATTTGGTTAGCTTATGTGGCTATTAAAGGGATAAAAAATAAGAATATCTATTCTTTTGCTATCCTATTTTCACTCGCCACTATTGTGTTGGTATCTAATGTGTTGTTTCCAATTGGCGTATTTATGAATGAACGGTTTATGTTTATTCCTTCTGTAGGAATTGCGTTTGCTTTAGCTCATTTTTTGACCGGTTTAACCAAGCGGAAATGGTTTGCCCTTAAAGATAATTGGGTATATGGTGGTTTAGCTTTACTCCTCATTTTGTTTTCTGGTTTAACCTATCAACGAAGCCTGGCATGGGAAAGTGATAAAACGCTCGCCCTTGCAGATGTTCAAGTATCTTTAGGGAGTGCCAAAGTAAAAATGGCGGCTGCGGATGCTCTATTGCAAGATTTACCATCCATTAAGAATCAACAAAAAAGGAATGAGGTGATTGAATCTACCTATCAATACTTAAGTAGGTCCCTAGAGATTTACCCAGAGTATTTCCCTCCTTTAGATTTATTGGCAAGAATGTATTTTGAGTCTGGAAATTACACGGAGTCCATTAAATTTTATGAGTATTGTGTCAACCGTAAAGTAAATAATACGCAGTTTGTAGAAAATATTTTTGTGGTAGGGAATAAATTGGTGGAAGTAGGTCAATTTGAGCAAGCGTTTACAGCCTATCAAAAAGCGCTTGGTTTTTCGCCTAATGATAAGAGGTATTTGCTTGCCATAGCTCAAGTTTCGGCACGGGATTTACAAAACCCAAGCCAAGGATTGCCATTTATGGAGAAAGCCTATAAATTATACCCTGCCGATATAGAAGTGGCAGAGAAAATGGCAATTACCTACGCAATGTTAGGGCGGTTTCAAAATGCGATTGGAATATTAACCCCATTATACGATGCTAATCCGAATAATTCAGGTATTGTCAAAAATTTAGGAATTGTATATTATCAAATGGGTGATACTCAAAGAGGTACCGTGTTAATGAATAAGTCTACCGAAATGGAGAGCTCCAAGAACTAACTTTTTATGTCATTTTAACGTTAAGAAATAAGAAAAGCATGGTGTAGGGACTCGTCAATTTAATGGAAAAATGTATAATTGCGTCCCGCTAGCATTTAGGTGGATTATATCTTGTGATATAATTTAAAAAAAATTGTAGTTTAGTAGCCATGAATTTTGTGACTTGGCTACAAAAAAAGGAGAGATGGCTGAGTGGCTGAAGGTGCGCGCCTGGAAAGCGTGTGTACTCGCAAGGGTACCGAGGGTTCGAATCCCTCTCTCTCCGCACAAAGAGTAAACAATTGTAATTTTAGTAATAGAAAGTAAGAATAATTAAATCTAATAAATCATGAAAAAATTTCTAGCCATGATGGCTGTTACAGGAGTACTAACATTTGGAGTTTCAAATGTTGTGAATGCACAAGAAGAAGCCGCAGGAACGCCTACTGAAGAAATGGTAAATGATAGTGCTACGATTGCTGCTGAAGAAGCTGCTGCTGTAGAAGCTGCTGCCATAGAAGCAAAAGCGGCTGAGAAAGAAGCGGCAGATGCTAAAGCTGCTGCAATAGAGGAAGCGGTTGAAGTGGAGAAAACTTTCCATCAAACGGTGAAACAAAAATTTATTGAAGGTGATGCAGGTTTTATGTCTTTCGTTGCGATCTCTCTAATTATTGGTTTAGCTATTGTAATCGAAAGAATAATTTATCTAAGTATGTCTACTTCTAACACCGCTAAATTAGTGAGTGATGTAGAAACTGCATTAAACACAAGTGGTGTGGATGCGGCAAAAGAAATATGTAGAAACACTGCAGGTCCTGTAGCCAGTATTTTTTACCAAGGATTAGATCGTTACGAAGAAGGTATTGAAATGGTCGAAAAATCGGTAATCGCCTACGGAGGTGTGCAATTAGGTCAATTGGAGAAAAACGTTTCTTGGATTTCATTGTTTATCGCTTTGGCTCCGATGTTAGGTTTCTTTGGAACTGTAATTGGTATGATTGGTGCGTTTGATGCTATTGCAGCAGCGAATAATATTTCTCCTGCTATTGTGGCAGTAGGTATTGGTCAAGCTTTGATTACCACAGTATCAGGTCTTCTAGTAGCCATGGTTCTTCAAGTGTTTTATAACTATATCGTATCTAAAATTGATGCAATCACCAATGATATGGAAGATGCTTCAATTACTTTAATTGATATTTTAGTAAAATACCAACATAACAATAAATAAGATCAAATTTTATGAAAGATAAAATTGCATCTTTATCAATGATTGTCCTCATAGTAGTAGGAGTTATCCTATTCATTATGTCGATGACGGGTAGTGTTGATCCCATTTTATATGGTTCGTACATATATTTTGGAATTGGCCTTTTGGTAACTATTATTGCTAGTGTGGCTGGAATTATGGCCAACCCTAGCACTATTAAAGGTATGTTAATTGGATTGGGTAGTATGGCCGTAGTTATTTTACTAGGTTATATGCTTGCCGATGGATCTGATAGCGAATCTTATCCTGTACAGATAAGTGAAAGTATGTCTCGTTTCTCTGGTATGTTATTGTACTCCATTTACATTTTGTTCGGAGCTTCAGTAGCGACTTTGATTTTTGCGAGAGTTTATAGTTTAATGCGATAACTGAAGTATGCCTAAAAGAGATGCGCCAGAAATTAATGCGGGGTCGATGGCTGATATCGCCTTCCTTTTGTTAGTATTCTTCTTGGTAACTACCACGATGGATTCGGACATGGGGATGATGCGTAAATTACCACCAACATTACCGCCAGACATGCCAAAACCGCCACCAATTAAAGATCGTAATGTATTTGTAGTTCTTGCAAATTCAAATGATCAACTTTTAGTGGAAGGGGAGTTAATGGATATATCTGAATTGAAGGCAGCGGCTAAAGAGTTTATCGAAAATCCGATGAACATTGAAACGCTTCCAGAAATGAAAACTGTGGATGTGCCAATTTTTGGTGTTAGACAGGTTTCCAAACAGGTAATTTCATTACAAAATGATAACGGAACGTCTTATGAATTGTATGTCCAAGTTCAAAACGAATTAGCAGCCGCGTATAATGAACTACGTGATGAGCTTGCTCAAGATAAATTTGGAGTTACGTATAAACAACTTGTTGAAAATAAGGAAAAGGCGAAAGTAAATGCTATTAAACGTGTTTATCCACAGAGAATTTCTGAGGCTGAACCTAAAGACGTAGGAGGTCACTAATATGGGAAGTAAGTTTAAAAAAGAGGGTGGAAGAGGTGAACCAGCGATTTCTACTGCATCGCTTCCTGATATTGTATTTATTCTTTTATTTTTCTTTATGGTAACTACGGTTATGCGTGAGGTTGATTTGAAGGTGAAAGTTGTCGTTCCTTCGGCTACTGAAATTCAGAAGTTTAAAAATAAGTCGTTAGTTACTTATATCTACATTGGTTCTCCTACCGATGAAAAATTAGGTACTAGTGCTCGGATCCAATTAGGCGATGCCTATGCAGAGGTACAGGACGTGGGGGCTTATATTGAAACAAGACGTGGTGAACATGATGAAGCAGAAGTTCCATTGTTGATTACTGCTTTCAAAGTAGATAGAAGTACCAAAATGGGAATAGTTACTGAAGTGAAACAAGAGCTTCGTAAAGTTTCCGCTTTAAAGATTAGTTATTCAAGTGTAGAAGGAATAACCTTTAAATAGTTTAAAAAAATATATGTACAAAAAAAGGGCTGTTTTACAGCCCTTTTTTTGTGCGTTTTAGTTTTTTTTAATTCTGGTGAATAGTACGATGCCCTTTTTTATTTCAAAAAGAAGAGTGTGAATTATACGATGAATAGATAAAAAGAGTTTAACTCGTATCTTAGGATACATTTTTCACCCAAAATCTGACGCATGTTCAAACTCAAAATACTAGTTCCACTGATCCTTTTTCTTGGTCTTTGTTTCACAGGAATTGCCCAGAAACAAGAAAAAAAAATCAAGATTAAATTGAAAGAATTTGTAGAGAATAAATTATATTATGACGTGGGATTAGTCCCTACTTCTTATGTTTTTGATTCAAGGAATGATCTTAATGTGATTGGATTTAATGCGGATGTGGGGTATAAGATATCCAATAATTTAGCCGTTTTTTGTTCTTTTAATCCAAGTTTTTTATTGGATAAAAAGCGTAACTCATATAGCCATTTAAACAATGGTGGGGTGGGAGTATCTTACGCCTTTTTGAATATGACTACGGAAAAGAAAAAGTTTAAAAGCCTTTCAACGTCCATAAAAGGAGGTACAGGTGATAATTATTTACCCAGCGATTTGTTCCAGTTTAAAGAGTATACTTACTATGAAATTTCGTTAAAATGTAATTTTCATAGTCATGTATACATGGGTATTGGATTTACCCAACGCTTTTTTGATAACGATGAAATCTTGAATACATTGTATCCTGTATTTGGTTTTACGTTCTAAGGATACATCCAATAAGTGAGGGGAGCCGATCATTTTGGCTCCCTTTTTTATGGCCTAAAAATTGGTATTGGTAGGGGAAACTTAATGTATGAAATCTTCAGCCCCAGAAATTAATGCCGGCTCTATGGCCGATATCGCTTTCCTTTTGTTGGTGTTCTTCTTGGTAACAACTACCATGGACTCAGAAATGGGAATGATGCGTAAATTACCCGCCACCTTGCCCCCAGGAACTCCAGATCCCCCAATCATAAAGGATCGTAATGTATTTGTTGTATTGGCAAATTCAAATGATCAATTGTTAGTGGAAGGGGAATTCATGGATATATCCGAATTGAAGGCAGCAGCTAAAGAGTTTATTGAGAACCCAATGAACAGGATAACGCTTCCAGAAAAGAAATTGGTAGATGTGCCATTCTTTGGGGTGAAACAGGTTTCCAAACAGGTAATTTCATTGCAGAATGATAACGGAACGTCTTATGAATTATACATTCAAGTACAAAACGAATTAGCGGCAGCCTATAACGAATTGCGGGATGAGTTAGCTCAAAATGAATTTGGAGTTAGCTATCAACAACTTATTGAGAAAAAGGAAAAGGCGAAAGTAAATGCGATTAAACGTATTTATCCACAGCGAATTTCTGAAGCGGAACCTACCGATGTAGGCGGTGAGTAAAAAGTATTGCCGCTAATTAAATAGCTGAAATGGGAGGACTTATCTATTATAATAATCTACCGCTCCTTATTTATTTAGGCAGGTATTTACTTTTTCTGAAACAGAAATTCTACCGTGGCTCCCCTTTTAAATAAGGAGGCAATAAGATCCTCTAGGATTAAAAAGGGAATACATAAGAGCAGAATTACATGTAAATATGCGCCTAGAAATGAAAAATGGTGTGACTTTTTATTGTTTTTAATAAGCGTATAAAACGCATCTCTTTTAAAACCTAACCGGTTTAAAATACTTTGAAATAGCCCAAAAGGATTCATTTCAAGCGAATGATACCTTTCATGAACGAGTTCATAGTCCATACCATCCATCTTTTGGATTAAAGCCTTAGGGGTGCATAGAAAGAGGTGTCTGGGTGGATCCCAATGAAACCAATTCCCTTTAAATATCTGCGCTTGCCAGCTAGAAATATTTGGAATAACAATTAATAATTGACCGCTCGGGTTAAAATGGTTGCCAATCTTATCCAATACCGCATAGGGTTCGCTTAAATGCTCAAAAACATGGACTAACGAAATGAGGTCAAATTTTTCGCCCTTTAAATCTACCTCTTCAAAAGTCCCCTTGATTACTCGTAAACCTTTTTTGGAACTCCTTTGATCCGCAATATCACTTACCTCTATTCCTAAAACATCGGTGCCGTGCTTTCTGAATTTCTCAATGAATAGTCCTTCTCCACAACCGATGTCTAACATTTTCGCTTTGTTGGGAAGTCGTTGTTCACAGAGTTTGTAGCGTCTATTTACTTCAGAAATTCGAATTCTTTGAATAATTCCAACAAATTTCTTTTCCCTAGAACCATGGTATTTCTCAGAATAGGATTCCATTAAAATCTCTTCTGAAGGAGCTGGGTGTAAAAAGAAGGTCCCGCAATCATTACAATTAACAACCGGAAAATCTTGATGTTGAACTCTTGATAATGCATAAGCAGGATCAATTTTAACCCCTTTGCATAATGGGCAGTCTGTATTCATTCTTGTTAATTATAGTTAGGTCCTTAATCTTAATTACTTACAAGAATAAGGTTCTTAAATGTAAATTGATTGAATTATAGCGTTTTTTAAAGGCGCAATGAAAGCTAAACAATTAAGTTAACTTGTTTCTTGTTTTTAGGAGTAAAAAAATACTTAGTCCAAATAATAGAATGCTAGGAATAGTAATCGCCACGGTTGAAGCGCCATCCATTACCTCGTTTTGGTTTTGTGTCCCGTAAATGATCGCCAAGATGAGTGCCAAACCATTATTTACCAGATGTGCCCAAATGGCACTCCATAAGTTTTTGGAGTAATAATAAAAGTAACCGAATAACATTCCCAATAAGAACCGTGATAAGAATCCTAAAAATTGCATATGGAAAGCGCTAAATAGGAGTGCGGTAACAATAATTGCGGTATGTGGACGCTGTACCCATTTGTGCAGTTGTTTTTGAATAACACCTCTAAAAATTAATTCTTCTCCAATAGCAGGTAGTAAAACCACCATAAGGATATTAATAAGAATATCTGCATTCGAATTCATTTGCAACATAACCTGCAAGAGGATATCATTTTTGTGCTGCATTTCTCGCATCCAATCTTCAACAAAACCAAGAAATTGAGGTAAATGCCACTGGGCATTCCATATCGCCAATAAATTAATAAATGGGATAGCCAAGAGCGTAATGATCAAAACAAATAGAATCCCTTTGCCCGATAGCGCTTTGGAAATTCCAAGTTCCTTCCAAGGTGAGTTGGAAACCAAAAAGGCAAAAGCTATTGCCGGTAAAATAAACAAACCAATTTGTGAGAATATCTGTAGATACTTAGCGACCCAGATAATATTTGGGTCGGTTACCATCGATAAATACGATAGTTGATTCATGTTGTATTCCCAGATTAAAGTATTTATCGTATAGAATATTGCCATGGCAATTATAGTTCCGAAAATCATTAATCCACCCAAAAATACAAGTCGTCCGAAGGGGGTTAAATAGCTGAAATTATTTTTAAGTGGCATAGAGAATTCTTTGTTGTAAATTTGCGGCTTCAAAGAAACCAAAAGTCGTGGTAAAAATAGATAAATTAGAGCTGGGTGAATTCCCTTTGTTGTTAGCACCAATGGAAGATGTGAGTGATCCACCTTTCCGTGCTATGTGTAAGGAATTGGGAGCTGATTTGATGTATTCAGAGTTCATTTCTACGGAAGGTTTAATTCGTGATGCCGTAAAGAGCCGTGAAAAACTGGATATTTATCCCGAAGAACGTCCCGTGGGGATCCAGATTTTTGGGCATAATAAGGATTCTATGATGCAATCTGCAGAGATTGTAGAGTCGGTGCATCCGGAGCTTTTGGATATCAACTTTGGTTGCCCCGTAAAGAAGGTGGTTTCTAAAGGGGCTGGAGCGGGTATTTTACAAAATATCCCACTAATGGAGGAGTTAACCAAAGCGGTAGTGAATGCCACCAAGCTTCCAGTTACTGTTAAAACTCGTTTGGGGTGGGATGATACCACCAAAAGTATTGTGAGTACCGCAGAGCGTTTGCAAGATGTGGGAATTAAAGCCATTTCTATTCATGGTCGAACACGGAAACAAATGTATAAAGGAGAGGCCGATTGGAGCCTAATTGCCGATGTGAAGAATAATCAACGCATGAATATTCCCGTGTTTGGGAATGGGGATATTGACTCCCCAGAGAAAGCACTTCTTTATAAAGAACGCTATGGGGTAGATGGAATTATGATTGGTCGTGCCGCTATTGGGTATCCTTGGATTTTTAATGAAATTAAGCATTATATGGCCACGGGCAAACATTTAGACCCACCTACCATCGCAGAACGCGTTCGAGTGGCTAAACGCCATTTGGAACTTTCTTTAGAATGGAAAGGAGAAAGAAGAGGAATCGTTGAAATGCGTAGACATTACACCAACTATTTTAAAGGGGTGGCTCATTTTAAGGAAATTCGAAAAGTATTGGTACAATCCGAAGTGCCGAATGAGATTTTTGATACCCTAGCAATGGTGGCCCAAAAATCGCTTACAGGTGAAATCAAAATGATGAAAACACTTTAATAACTCCATTTTAATCGTAGGAATATTCCATTTCCTTGATTGACAAATTCTCGTTGCATGTTATCTCCCCAAAACATTTGACCTACCAAATCAATATCCCAATTGCTTTTGATACTGTAGGTGAGGGTAGGGAAGAAAATTAACCAATTGACTCCAAAGCCATAAAACCCACCAATGTTAGCCGAGAATACTGGGCTGATCGGTTTCATGAAGTTAAGAAATACCGTATGTTTATTGGGCATCATGGCCTTGGCATTGGGAGCAAATGTGTTTAACGCAAGTGCATTTTGTGGCATTTTTGTACCTCCAGAATTGAGTAAGTAGGAGACCATGCCACTCCACCCTTTTTTAAATCCGTATTCTAGGGTAGTGGAGAAGCTCAATACTCCTGTAGCTGTAGTCAAACTATCATATGGGATGAAGTAAGTTCCTTCTCCCTTAAAGCCTGCTTGTTTAATGTTTCCAGCCCATCCTGTACCGATAGCCAAATCTTGTTGGTATTTACCCGCTAAAAATTGAATGTCGTAAGTGTGGGTATTAAACTTGTATTTAACCGCAGCCACATTGTTTTTCGGATCTTCAGCCCATTTGTAGGCCACATCAATAGAGCTCATTTCGCCCACAAAGTATTGGGCACGAATGGCATCTGACCCAGGTCGTTCTTCGTAATCAAAATCAAGGTAATTCAAAGCATTAAATAAATCGTTTGGATTCCATACCGTATTTAAACCCCAGTTCACCCGTTGCCTTCCTACCCGAACCTCTAAGTTTCCTTTGGAATAATCTAACCAAAGACGGTCCATAATAGCGTTTATGACAAGTGAGTTTCCAGAGACCCAGGTGCGTTCTAAATTTAAAATACCATCGTACGCTTTTAATTGATCGGCATAACTATTCCCGGACTGGTTACCGCTAATAATTCCCAATTTGGTCATCTCGCCATAAAAGGCTCTAATCCGAACTCCGGTTCCAAATGTGAAATTTTTGGGTAATTTGATTTTTAAATTCAATCGGTTATGAATCAAATTATCCGTGAGTATGGTATCGGCATTTTGAATCAAATTGGTCTGCATGTATTTCAAATAACCGCCAAACTGAATGTGGTCTTTTAATTTGTATTTTTTTTGTGCAAAACCAAAGGAAGTGACCAGCACCAGGCAAACAAGAAAAAGCAGATTTTTCATAGATTATTTTTTTACCGTAACGTCATTTACAATTTTACCATCATCCAAATAAACGATTCTTTTAGCACGGTCAATTACGCGTTGATCGTGCGTAGAGAATACAAAGGTGATTCCTTCTTCCTCATTTAATCGTAACATGATATCCAATAAATCTTTGGTCGATTGGGAATCCAAATTAGCGGTGGGTTCATCCGCTAAAACAAATTTTGGTTTAGACGCAAGTGCCCTAGCTACCGCTACTCGTTGTTGTTGTCCCCCAGAAAGTTCGGATGGTCGTTTGTCCGCTTTGTCCGCAATCCCCATTTCTGTGAGTAACTCCATCCCCCGAGCATCTCGTGTCTTTTCATCTTGTTTCTGTAATAACATGATGAATTCTACATTTTCTTTGGTGGTTAACACCGGTATTAAATTGTAGGCTTGAAACACAAATCCAATATGGTGTAACCGGAAATCAATCAGATCACTATCACTCATTTGAGTAATACTGGTTCCGTCAATTTCAACATGTCCCAGTGTGGCGTCATCTAGTCCTCCTAGTATATTCAGTAAGGTTGTTTTACCACAACCCGATGGTCCAACTATGGCGGTAAATTCGCCTTCTTCTACGTTTAAGGTCACATCGTTCAATGCATGAACGGGAATGGTATCTGCATTGTAAGTTTTCTTAACGTTTTGTGCTTGTATAATACTCATGTTCAACGAATTTCAATTAAATTTTATGTAAGGCTTCTACGGGTTTTAAACTGATGGCTTTGTAAGCCGGATAAGCAGCGCCAAGGATAGTCGTGATAAATACACCCACAGCTACCGTCAGGTAAACAGAGGGTTCTAGGTATGGAAACAAATCGGAGGAATATCCAAAGGCTTCCAGCCCTTTGGAATATTCGCTTAAATCAACTCCTCGTTCATTATAAAAACGGACGTTTAAATACCCACATAGTAAACCGATAGGTGTCGCTATTATTCCTAAAAAGATCGTTTCTATCACAATCATGAAAAACACCTTCGATTTATTCATTCCCACAGCCATCAACATTCCAAGTTCTTTTATTCTTTCCAATACGGCCATCAACATGGTGTTTATGATCCCAAATACCAGGGCCGTTAGAATGACTCCCATTAAGATATATAACATGTTCGAAAACATGTTTGATGCATAAGCCAATTCGGGTGCGATTTCCTTCCAGTCCTCGATAAGATCTTCTGTGTAGCTATTTTTATATTTCCCAATAACAACCTGTTCTTCTATGAGGGTTTGGGTAACCGCAGCTAGTTCGTGATAGTTGTTTCCAATTCCGAGTAGAGATTGGATATCCGCATCACGTACAAAGGCAGTTCCTTCGTTTAGGTTGACCGCAGATGTTTTGATAATTCCTACCACCCGAAATGCTCCAGAAACCATGTCTCCTTCTTTGTCCGAAAATGTAAGTACAATTTTGGATCGGATTCTTACATGTAATTCCTCCGCCAATTTGGCTCCGATAATAACGGGGTTTCTTTTAACACCTTCAAAATAAGCCCCATCTATCAATAACGAATCTAAGTGTGTTACCTGTTGTTCATTCGCTATATCTAGACCTCTAATTTCTACGCCACTGGCTTTTTTGGCAGAGGCAATCATTCCATTTACCAACACCCTTTTTGTAACCGCAGTTACCCCTGGGATGTTTCGTAAAGTTTGCGCTTTTGCATCCGCATTTTCGATGTAAAACTGGATGTCTTTATCTTCACTAAACGCTGGATGATGTACCTGAATATTTGAGGTGTTGTGGTTAATGGAGTCGGAAATATAACTGACCATAAATCCATTCATAAATCCGGTTCCTGCCACTAAGGCCCAAACACCCACGATAATGGAAGAAATAACAATAAAACTTCTGGATTTATTTCTCCAGACATTTCTCCATGCAATTTTTAATAACATAATAATCGTTTAAGCTAGTTCAATTAATTAATCACCACGCATGGCTTTTACGGGTTTCAGTTTCTGTATGGATCGCAATGGATAGAAACCAAGAAATAATGCCATAAAGAAAATAGCCCAAGCTTGGTTTAAGAAAATTTCGGGAACTAACGAAAATTTAATTAAAGCTTCCACTCCTTGCTTCTCCGCTGCTACCGCCATTTCTCCGGTTAGTTTGATGGGGTTAAGGTTTAAATATATTAACCCAGGTAGCGTGGCTCCAATCCCAATGAAAAGTGCTAAAAATGTCATCATCATCATTTCCAAAGCGATAACCAATTGCATTTTTAGACGACTCATACCAATAGAAATCATGACCCCAAATTCGTATTGTCGTTCGGCCGTCATCATCATAAAGGTTCCTAACATTCCAAATCCAATCACGAGATACAAAATGTATAACATGAATTTAGAACTCAAATTATCAATTTCAATGGCTTGCAGTAGTTCTGGAGTGAGTTCCTGCCAGTCCATGACTTCTAATGTTTCTAAGTCAACTTGCGATTTTACGGCATTTGTCACAGCGGCTACATGGCCTACTTTATCTACCATCAATGAAATACTCGTTAATAGTTCCGGAGCATCAAATAACCACTGTGCCTGCGGTATGGGTAAAAATACCGATTGGTCGTTTTGTGCTTTGACCGGGAATTTTACGATCCCCTTAACCGGGTAAATGGCAGCGGCTGAAGCGCTATGGTATCCTTGCCCTAATAGTACCAATGTATCGCCTACTTCCATTTTTAGGTATTTAGCCAAACCCTCTGAAATTAATACGGATGAGTCATCCATTTCTAGATATTCTCCTTCAATTAATTTATCCTTCAATCCGGTAAGTCCATGTTCCGCCTGTGGATCAATTCCCATGATAAGAGATCCCCTTGTTTTGGTTCCGTAGGCCGAAAGAATAAATGATTCCATTCGTGGAACCACATCGGTGACGCCTTCAATTTGATGGAGCGATTCAAGTAGGTTACTGTCTGTTGCCATACTGTGGTCAATCACCTGGTCGTCCCAATATCCGTTTTGATGGATTTGAACATGTCCCGTATAGAAACGGACCGAATTTTCTATCATGTTTTCATACGAGCCAAATTGCATCGAACGCATAAAAACAGCTAAAATAACAGCAAACATAATGGAGCCAATAGTCAAATAAGACCGTCTTTTATTTCTCCAAATATTTCGCCAAGCTAGTTTGATGATCATAATTCTAGTTTTAGTCGTTTGAAGTGACCGATTTCATATTTC
The DNA here is from genome assembly GCA_913062955.1 of uncultured Flavobacteriales bacterium. Classification (GTDB taxonomy): domain Bacteria; phylum Bacteroidota; class Bacteroidia; order Flavobacteriales_G; family Salibacteraceae; genus CAJXZP01. The sequence goes on from CAJXZP010000034.1 coordinate 21,216, forward strand.
GAGTCGTAAAGAAACTTTCTTCGATCGCAATGTCAAAATCCATGGATATCGTGGTCATAACTGTTTTGTTACCGGGTTTGTCTGCCGGAATCATTTCCATTACCGAAGGCAATAGTTTTCCATCAAACGTTTTTGGTTTTGTTCCTAACATGGTATTTACCAGGTAGCCATCCTCGTCATAGAACTCCACCTTTAACTGCATAAATTCTGTTTTGTCTACCCATACAATTACCTTTCCCCATACGATCGCAGCATCTTCTTTAGGAATCATAATGACTTGGTAACACTCATAACCTTCCAAGGTTTCTTCGGTACCTAAGGTGTGATCATAATCTGTCACCATGGAAGATTGCTGAACCAAATCATCGTTGGTGAAATCGGTCCCCATCCAGTTTTGTGACATCATAGAAGGAGGCAGTTTAATGATTCGTTCAATACTAGGGGTATACGACCAAACTTCTTTGTCGCGATTTAGAAAGGTGCTTCCTTGGTCTCGTTTTGGCCCCGTCATCAACGTTAAGGAATAATCTCGGCCTTTAGACCAAGTGACCATAGTCATCTCCCGGGTGTAGGTGGGTCTTACAATAGTGATGCTATTTTCCGAACGTAAACTTTTACCCTTTAGTTTGTCGTCCATTTGAGTCACAATTTCCACCGCTGATTGGGCGGCCAATAATTGCGGGACAAATAACAATGCGATCAATAGATTTTTCATTTTATAGATTTTCAAGTTTATATTTAGTGAGTAAGTAGGTGTGCATTTGAGGTATATTGTAATCAGGTACTAAAAGATGATCCATCGTAATTCCGTCAAACACCGCCCCTAAAAACCAGGCTTCTTGTTGCGGATCTTCAAAACCCAATTCCTTGAATAATTTTGTGGCCATCGCAATAATCCCCTGTGTTTTTCGAGAGATAATCTCCGTCACAAATGGGAACCGTTCGATTTGAAACGACATCGGTATCATCCATTTTAACAGGGTGGATTCTTCAGATATCATTAAAAAAAATTGGTCAATAATGTATTTAAGATGATGCGAAGGCGACTCAAATGTTAGGTCAGGAATAACCATGTTTTCCCCAATTTCCATGAGCATGTTTACAATACCTTGAACAATATCTTCTTTGGTTTCAAAGTGATTATAAATAAGCCCCTTTGAAATCTTTGCCTCCATAGCGATGGCATTCACCGAGGTGCGGTCAAAACCGTTTTGGCCAAAAAGCTTCATGGAAGACTGAAGAATCTTTTCCTTGGTCTGTTTGCGAAGTTCTAAGTTTTGTTCTGGAGTCCGTGGCATGGTGTATTTAGCTGAATATTTAATTTTGAATTTTATTGGTGCACTCTTTTCGTTCCTTTCTTTATTAGATTACATAAACAAATTAACAGGGAATTATTTTTATGACCAAACGGTCAGTCAAAAAAGATTGCGGATTGTTCCACCTCCTTTTTTTACGAATACGCTACCTTGCACCAAATTTATTTTTATGAGCTTAAAAGAGCAAATCAATACCGACATAAAGAATGCAATGCGTGCCAAAGAGGCCGATAAATTAGCGGCTTTAAGAGCGGTTAAGGCGGCTATCATTGTTTTGGAAACTGCAGAAGGAAGTACCGGGAGTTTATCCGAAGAGGAAGAAGTTTCCCTTTTATCTAAATTGGTAAAGCAAAGAAAAGATGCAGCTGAATTATATATGGGTCAAGACCGTAAGGATTTAGCAGATCCAGAAGTTTATCAAGCAGGTGTTATTTCGGTATACTTACCGGAGCAAATGAGCGAAGAAGAAGTACGGAATGCTGTTCTAGCACAAATAGCCAAAGTGGGAGCATCTGGCCCTTCTGATATGGGGAAAGTAATGGGACCAGTAATGGGACAACTAAAAGGAAAAGCAGATGGTAAAATGATTTCTACCTTAGTAAAAGAAGAATTAAATAAATAGAAATGGTTCTCTAAAGTTATTTTTAGATTAACATAACGGATAAGCCGCTTTTACATCCCGTGTAAAAGCGGCTTTGTTGTGCTTATAAAACTGTACTTTAGTACGTTGACATTAAGGGGCGTGAATAACTTTTGTGATAAGAGTGAAAAATAGTGTGCATGCATACTAAAAGAAGGGTTACATTTGCCTCCCCCAAATTGTATTATGATAAAAAACATTCTTTTAGCATTTGTATTTCTTCCACTTATGGTAATATCTCAAGATCAGGAGATTGCCACTTTCGTTAGTTACAACGTGCTTAATTACCGGAACGAAACTACCTATTGCACCAACAATAATAATTCGCCCATAGCTAAAGAAGGGTACATGAAAACGATCTTTAGTCATATTCAACCCGATTTAATTGCCTGTAATGAGGTGGGGGCGAATCCCACTAATGCCGTGAAAATTTTGGAAAGATGTTTGAATGTAAATGGGGAAACCAAATTTCAGATGGCTTCTTTTTCGAGTAGTTCAGGTTCTGATCTCGCCAATGCCTTTTTCTATAATGGAGAGATGTTCACCATGTATTCAAATGATAAGATTTTGAACGAAGTGGGTGGTGCTGCTATTGTACGGTTAATCGATGTGTTTACATTGTATTACAACGATGCTAATTTATCTCTCGGTTCGGATACTACTTTTTTGACCGTGTTTGTGGCCCATTTAAAAGCCGGAAATACCAGTTCCAATAGAGGTAAACGAGCCTCAGCTACCCAGGCTGTGATGAACTACATTTCAACCCAGAGCCTCACAGGGAATTATATTTTTTCGGGTGATTTTAACGTGTATGACGCCAGTGAGACGGCTTTTCAAAACTTAGTTGCTCCAAACGATGGGTCTATTAAATTTAATGACCCCGTTAATCGAATGGGGGATTGGAATAACAATTCTTCTTATGCAGATGTACATACCCAATCCACACATTATAGTAGCAATGGATGTGCTAGCGGTGGCGGTTTAGATGATCGTTTTGATTTTGTATTGATTTCAAATGATATGACGTCAGATGGGGATCACATGGAGTATGTCAACAATAGTTACAAAGCGGTGGCCAATGATGGAAATCATTTTAATCAGTCTATTAATAGTGGCACAAACAATTCAGTTCCTTCAAGTGTATTGGATGCCATTTACAATGGAAGTGACCATTTACCGGTGGTGATGGATATCATCATTACCGAGGCAATGCCTAATTCGGTGGCAGAGTTCGATCCCGCTTCCTTTGATGTTTCTTTCGTTAATCCATCTTATGGAGCATTGAAAGGTGTGATTAGGGGGAGTGGAAGTGAGTTTCAGATCCATTTATATTCCGTAACCGGTAGTTTATTGGCTTCTGAAAAAATAAAAGTTTCGGGTAGTGGGAAATTCACTATTCCGGTAAACGCAACAGGGATAGTGCTTGTGGAGATTACCAATGAATCAGGATATAAGAAAATTGTTAAGGTAATTCAAAATTAACATTTTAGTGATTTGGAATCTTAAAAAAGCATAAAAAACTTTCTACATTTGCAGCCCCAATTTTGGGACATGAAAGTAAGGATCGGAATTTAAATTTTGAATAAAAGAGGATGAAAAAAAGCATACTTTTAGTTTTAGTGTTCTTAATGGGTGGGGTGTCGTTTGCACAGCAGTTTGACGAAAAAACCACCACCGTTTCTGATGTACGTCTAAACGTAACCAATATTGGAACATTCGGAAATGCTTTTAGAGGTTACCGCGATGGGAGTGGCTCTCAAAGTGGCGAGTATCCTGTAGGTTCTGGGGTAGAGCATCTTTTTGAATCCGGATTTTGGTTCGGTGGAATTGTGAACGGTCAAACCTTGGTTTCTACTTCTGCTTACGATGCCGCTCAAGGGTATTCTACAGGTAGGGCTGGTTTTGAATTCACCAATTCAAGTGGTCCTATCAAATTAAGATCTTCCTATTTTGATAGTCCATACTTTTCTCCAAGTGCTATTTCGCATGAAGATTTTGTGTCGGTTTATACCGATTCAAATATTTTAATCCCAGGGACACAAATTCCAATTCAAAACCATAACAACCCGTTGAATGTGGAGATTATTGGACATTCTTATAATTGGAACTATACCTTCAGTAACTTCTTTGTGATTACGAACTTCTATATCATTAATCACAGTAACAATGTAATTGATAGTGCCCATTTTGCCTTTTGGGCAAATACCGTAGTTCGTAATATTAATATTACACCAGCAGGTTCGGGTGGAGCTGCTTTTTATGATAAAGGTGGAAATGGCTTTCTAGATTCTTTGTATATGTCCTATTGTTACGATAAAGCAGGAGATATTGGGTTTACCCAGTCTTATGTTGGTCAAAAGTTTTTAGGAGCCGAAGATAAACATGGTTTTCACCATCCGGGAGTTTTGGATTCCAATGGTTTGGTTGTAGATGATTTAGATATTCATTACAATGTATGGCAATTTAATAATACCTCAGATCCTATTTATTTTTTACCGCAAAGTGATAACCAACGATTCCAAAAAATGTCGAAGGGTTTAAATCAATCCGAATGTTGGGCGGATAATTCCAGTACAAACCCCAATTGCAGTTCCCGTTCCATTCAAGAAACCATTAATGAACAAGGAAATAGATCTGATTTAATAGCGGTGGGTCCGTTTCGAGATTTTGGTCCTGGCGATACTATCAACGTGACCTATGCTTTTGTTTTTGGCCCAAAAAAGGATGATGGAGAAGACCCGGCTTTAAATACGGTAGAACAAAAAGAGTTTTTTATGCAAAATGCAGGATGGGCACAAACCACCTATAATGGCGAAGATGTAAACTTTAACGGTGTTTTAGATCCCGGAGAGGATATTGACGGAGATGGATATATAACGCGCTATATTTTACCGACTCCTCCAAACTCACCCAGAACTCGTATTGATGCGATCGATAATCGAATTGATATTTATTGGGCAGATAATGCCGAGTCTTCAATAGATGCTATTACGCAGGAAATGGATTTTGAGGGCTATCGAATTTATAGTTCTAAATTAGGTTTTGATGTGGCTCAAACACCACCGAAATTGGATTTTGTGAAAATTGGAGAAAACGATATCCCAAATAATGGCTTGTTTAACGATGTAGGTTTTGAATCTATTCGTTTGGAAGATCCCGTCACTTTTGATGGAGATTCAAATACCTATGTTTATAAGTACAGTATTAAAAACGTTCAAAACGGATGGCAATATGCCGTAGCAGTGACCGCCTTTGATAGAGGAAACCCCGGGGCTAATTTAGAATCGTTAGAATCCAGTCCAAACTTCAATAACTTTAGAGTTTTTGCAGGTAAAGATGCGGTGACTGATTTGGAAAAGAATGGCCCATTTGCGTACCCGAATCCCTATTATGCTGGTGCAGCTTGGGAAGGAAGGAGTTCATTTCAAGAAGAAAGTAGAAAAATCATTTTTGCCAATTTACCGGAACGTTGCACCATTAGAGTGTTCACTACAGCTGGCGATTTATTGGATGAATTCCATCATGATGGAAATTATGACGGTACCGATATTCGTTGGTTTCAAACTTTTGGTGCCGAGGATAGTGATAAAAACGTATTCTCTGGTGGCGAACACGCTTGGGATTTATTAACACAAGACAATCAAATTTTAGCTAGAGGTTTGTACATCTTTACCGTGGAAGATCTAGATACTGGAAAACTTTACAAGTCTAAATTTTTAATAATTAAGTAAATGAAAATTATTGGAAATGTATTAACAATTTGGTTCTTATGTATTGGCTATGGATGTCTTGCACAAGTAACTAGGAGTATTCATGAAATCCAATACATGACGCAAATCGAATTGCAGAATTGTCGGGATACATCAGCTTATTTTGGTGATACTGTAAGAGTTATTGGAGTAGTATTACACGATGGGAATTTGACAGAAGCTCCTTCAAATTCTGTGGTGGGGGGGTATAGACCTTTAATAAATATTAGAGATACTGCAAATTTTGGTTTAGCAGGGGATTTTTCGAGTGTGCAAGTACATGGGATTTATTTTGAGAATCAAGAACAAACCCCAATAGAGAGTATAACAGAACTCCTTGCTGGTGACTTAATAGAAGTTTTGGGGTATGTAGGTTATTATAAAGGTGAAACTATGATTTTCCCATTGGATAGCAACTCTATTCAAGTTCTTTCTAAAGAAAATGCTCCTACTCCGAAGTTAATTTCAATTGGTGAATTGAATGACTCAAATAGTGTAAACCAACTTGGTACAGGAGAAAAATATGAAGGGGAGTTTGTAGTGATTAATAATGTTACGGTCCAACAGGTTTATTATTTTAGTGGTGGTTCAAGGGTTAGTTTTTATGTGCGGGATGAATTTGGAAACTCCATGGTTGTTTCGGATAGGTTTCTTATCCAGAAGTTAAATACTCACTCTACTGTAAATCCGAATAGTCTTGAGACAAATGGTGATTTTGATGCTCCTCAAGTAGGTGATTTTTACAGTTCTATTTCTGGAATAATTAATCATTCGATTAATGGTTGTCCAGATAAACAGGGCGTAGGATATGAAATTAATCCATTTAAATCCGATCATTATGCAGTAGATTCCGTTTTTACTGGTTTAAGAGATTTTAATTATGACAATAATTCATTGCGATCCTTGGTCTATCCCAACCCGTTGATTATTAGTTCATCTTCTAATCTAACTTTTTCTAACTTACCACAAACTGGTCTGATTCAAGTTTATCATTTATCAGGTAGATTGATTAAAGAAATACATTTTTCCAATAACACAGTGGCTGGAGTTAGTTCTGCCAACCTTGAGTTCGGAGGTGAGGGGACGATTTTATGGAGATTAAATGAGTTTGATTTATTTACGGGTTCTTATATTTATAATATTCAAGATTTAGATTCTGAAACAATTCAAACGGGAAAATTTTTAATAATTAAGTAAACAATCAATAAAATAAATAACTATGAAAAAAAACTTACTTTTTTTAGTATTTGCATTTGCGTTTTTGTTCGTTTCAGGACAAACAGTACGTAGTGTGCATGATGTGCAATTTGTATCTGTAGCAGATCTTGCAAGTTGTAATGGAGCTTCACAGTATGATGGTGATACAGTAACGGTTACAGGAGTTGCAGTTCATGATGGAAATTTGACGGAAATAGTATCCTCCTCTGTATCGGGTGGTTATAGACCAGGAATTCACATTGTAGATACTGCTAATAATACTTCTGGTGGTGCTTTTATGGGAATCCAGATCCATGGTGTAATTAATAGTGGCCCGATCACAGATTTAAATTCAATTGTAGCGGGTGATATTGTTCAAATCACGGGCATTGTAGGTAATTACTCTGGAGAAACCCAAATTTATCCATTATCCAATAGCGATGTTACTATTATAAATGCAGGTGTAGTACCCGCTCCTACATTAGTTGATGTGGGTGATTTAAATGACGGTAACCAAGAAAACCAATTGGAGACAGGTGAACAGTACGAAGGTTCTGTAGTGTTATTAAAAAATGTTATGGTGATTAGCGTAGATTTAACTAGTAGTAGAATTAGATTCGTAGTTGCCGATGCTAATGGGAATAGCATTAAAGTAGATGATAGGTTTTTTGTGCAGAAACCGTCATCTCATACCGCTGTAAATCCAGATAATCCTGGTGCAATTGGTTCTTTTGTAGCTCCAGTAGTTGGAATGCAATTTGATACCTTAATAGGTATAATTACCCAATGGGAAAATGGGTGTACTGGTGGTACAGGACAAGGATATCAAATTTCTCCTTTTGACGCTTCTCACTATGTGGTTGGTGCAACACCCCCATCTATAACAAACGTTTTAAGAACTCCGTTAGTTCCAACTTCTTCTGAATCTCCCGTAATTGATTGTACGGTTCAAGATTTAGATGGAGGTACAGTTACTTCTGCTTACCTACATTATACAAATGATATCGCTGCAGGTAGTTTTGATAGTGTAGCTTTAACATTGATCGGTGGTTCACAAGTTGAATATACCGCAAATATCCCAGCTATGGCTGACGGTGATATGGTAGGGTATTTCATTAAGTCAATGGACAATGATGGTAACATATCTCAATATCCTGCTACTGCAGGTGGAGCTGCATCAAACAATGTAAGTGTGTATACTGTAAGAGATAATGGTTTGCAAATTGTAGATATCCAAAAGGTTTTGGATTACAACAATGATGCATCTTATTATGTAGGGCAAACGGTCACCGTTACTGGTGTGGTTTCTGCTTCTGCTCAAGGGTACGATTTAGGGTATGTATTTATTCAGCAGCCTGGTCAATCTGAATGGTCGGGTATTAATGTAACGGGTCTTTCAGACTTGGTTTTATTGAAAAGAACAGAGGAAATTACGGTTACAGGTCTTGTAGAAGAAAGTTTTGGATTTACTAGATTAGTGGTATCTGCAATGGTTAGAACCGGAAATTTTATTCCTGTTGAAGTTACCTATTTTGATCCGTCCGATGATAACTTATACAGTACTGGAGAAATTGAGAAATACGAAAGTATGTGTGTTGGTATTGAAAACGGATCTACAGGAATGGTAATGACCAATTCACAAGTTACTTATAATACAAACACTACAGGTGAGTATACATTTGGTACATCTGCGGCCGCGACCCAATCTACGTTGGTTATGGCAGGCAGAATAAGTAATGGTCACCTTTCATCTATGTGGGTGTCTTTAGTTGCGGATACGTTTTATTATGCCAATCAAGGATTAATGGAAGTTGATTCAGTAATTACTACCATGGATATGGAGGCAGATACGGTTATTGGTATTATGCATTTTGCGTATAGTGATTTCAAAATCTTACCTCGTAACAACGATGATATCATCAATTTATCGGAAAACGGAACGGCTATTGTATTAGATTCTACAGATTACCAATATCCAACATCTATCGTTGAAGTAAACGGTAAATCCATTGAAACGAATGTATATCCAAACCCAGCTTCAGATCTAGTATCTGTTTCTGTAAATGGAATAAACAACTTCATTGTGACTGTATATGATATTTCAGGTCGTCAAGTCTCTGAAACTCGTGTTTCAAATAACTTCACGCAAATTTCTGTAAATACCCTGAATAACGGAGTGTATTTCATGAAAGTTTCGGATACTTCAGGTAACCAATTAGCAATTGAAAAAATTGTAATCAAGCATTAAAATTTATCCCGGCTGAACCATGAAAATTCGGCCGGGATTTTTTATAAATCTGTTTAAGATTTACCAAATGAAATTTCAATACAAAATCGTCCTGGTTCTTTTAGCTATACTGTCGGTGTATGGGTGTAAACGGAAACATGACAAATTGCCAAATACGGCTCCAGATACCATTATAACTCCCGAAAAAATAAACCTGGCAGGCGATGACCGCTTGAACAGTATTGTTTTCTTGAGTTGGTATGGAACCGATAAAGATGGGTATGTGAGTGAATACGAAATTTCATTGGATAACCAGAATTGGGCAAAAACAACTCAAAATGATTCGGTGTTTAGCTTTACGCTAAATGAAGGGTCAGATACGACCGATATTAGCTTTTACGTAAGAGCAATTGACAATGAAGGGTTTACGGATCCCACACCAGCGTACTTAAATGTACCACTAAAAAACACGCCTCCTGTGGTGTCTTTTAGTGAAAATGGTTTTCCACAGGATAGTGCCCATATTGTGACTACCTTCACATGGGCGGCAAGTGATGTTGATGGGGATGAAACCATTGTAAAAGCGTATTTAAAAGCCAATCAAGGAGACTGGGTAGAAATCTCCGTGAATGAAACGATGATTTCTTTGGTTCCAACTAATGTGAGTCAAACAGGTATTACAGATGCTTATATCTATTATGGAACCAATCAAGTACCTCTTTCTACTACCTTAAATGGCGTGAATGTAGGAGATACCAATACCTTTTATTTAAAAGTGATTGATTTTGCGGAGGCTGAAAGTGCTCCGGATACGTCAGAAACCCTTTTTATTAAGCCAAAAATATCTAGTCGGTTGTTTGTTTCTGGATTACCATCTGGAGCAACAACGATTTATAAAACCGCTTTGAGCGCATCGAATATTGATAATGATTTTTTGGATTATTCTTCGGATGGGGGAAAATTTCAACCCAGATTTTGGTCCCCAACCTTTGATCTATTGGTTAATAATTACGAAGATATAATTGTAGTTTCAGATGTGACTATTTTCACCAATGCGGTCACCGGTCGAAAGTCAGGTTTGTTAGATTTTATGGCGCCCAGTCTTCAATCATTTAGTAACAATGGGGGGAAATCACTCGTAGTAACTTCCTTTATTAAAGGACAAGACATTTCGGGTATTACAGGTATATTCCCTATTGACAGTTTATCTTCATCTGTGGGTCAGGCTAGGTTATATCCAGATAGTTCAATAACATCCATCTTAGGAGTTGGTTATCCCGATATGGGCGCTATTAACGTTTTAAGTGGGCAATCACCATTTTATTTATCCATTGATGCGGAGGAAGCGTATGAAGGACATTTCACCCCGGTACAGGGCTGGCAAGGACCTACTACCGTAGGGGCACGTAGAAAAAATGGAAATAATAAGTACTACCAATATTTTTTCTCGGTGCAATTGTACCAATTAGACCAATCACCTTCCGATTTACAGACTTTATTTGATCAGATTCTCAACAATGACTTTAACTGGTAAAATAGTAACAGGCCTTGCACTGTGCATGAGCTTTTTGATAAGTATTCCTTCGTTTGCACAAGGAAAATTATCAGGGGTGATCACCGATGCAATAACAAAAGAAACCCTAATTGGGGCAACCGTAATGATTGTAGGAACCTACAAAGGTTCAGCGACCGATATTGATGGGAAGTATGTCATTGCAGATATTAAAAAGGGCGATTATTCCATAAAGGTCAGCTTTATTGGATATGCCGATAAAATTTACAACGGAATTCATATTGACGATGGTAAAACCACCATATTAAATTCGGATCTGAGTTTGCGATCTCAAACCCTGAAAGCGGTGCAGATTGTTGGAGAGAAGAATTTAATTGATTTGGAATCCGGTGCTTCAGAGGTGAAAATTTCTCAAGAAGCTCTTTCCGAAATGAATGCACGGGATGTCAATGAAGTAGCTGCGATGCAAGCGGGTGTCAATAAAACGACCGATGGAATTTCTATTCGGGGTGGAAGAGTTTACGAAACCCAATATGTAGTAGATGGTATTTCTGTAGAGGATCCTTTAGCGGGTTCGGGTTCCGGAGTTAATGTGTCGGCCTCGTCTATTCAAGATATTCAAATTACCACAGGTGGTTCCGGTGCGGATCAAGCGGGGGGTATGGCCGGTGTTATCTCTACCAAAATTAGAGAAGGGGGCGATAAATTTCAAATCGGAGGCTCCTGGCAACGGGATAATTTAGGTTTCGATCAAGAGTCTTCGCATGCGTGGAATACGGATATTATGAATCTAAATCTAGGTGGAGCTGTTCCAGGAACCAAAAAGAAATTACGTTACTTTTTTGCCTTTGATGCCACTTTAACAGATGATTATTTTGGGGCTACAGCCAATCAATTGCATAGTTCTTTGTTACCTTCCAATGATTCTATTTGGGCACCCCGATATAATAATGCCTATTCCAATACCATTAAGTTAACGTATGAAATAAAGCCAGGAACCAAAATATTCTTGACAAATCAGCACAACTTAAAAATAAATCAAAATACCAGAACCTTACAAATTGTAGGATTTGATCAGGTATTGGCTCCCGGTTTTCAATATCAAAGAAGTTTAAACTTAGATAATGCCACTACCTATTCACAGCAATCCAACTTAACGGTTTTAAATTTAAATCACTTTTTTAATAACAACTGGAGTGTAAATGCAAGTGCAGGTAGATTGTTCACCAATTTAAGGGCAGACGCAAATGGACGACCATTTAGAACAGAAACCGTGGATCAAATTTTGGATGAAGATGATATCGTTACCGATCCTGTAGGTATTTTCAATCCGGGTGATCCCGTGGTTTATACCCAACCTGGCCCATGGTTATATAACAATGGCGGGATTTCTGGAACTTGGCATGATCACTATGTACAGGATTATACATTGAAAGCCAAAGTGAGTTATTATCCAGAAAACAAAACACACCGGTATAGTTTTGGTTTTGAACATCACTTTCAAGAATACCAATGGACAGATGTTTTCAAACCTTGGATAGGGGCGCCAATTGTGATTAATGATACCCTTACCACTCCGTCTACAAGTGTTGGGGTGTCGAGTGATATTTGGAATGTGAAGCCATCTAATGGGGCCATTTATGCACAGGATGTAATCACCTATAAAGGAATTGTGGCCACTATTGGTTTACGAATGAACTACTGGGCACAGGGAACTTATATTGATGATGTCATTGCAGATCCTAATTCTCCAGTGGTGGATCAAATCCGTGAGGATTATATGGAGGAAACCTTTGGGATGTTTGGAAAACGATTTAAAGCCCGTTTATTACCCAAAATTAATGTGTCATTCCCCGTAACCGATAACAACGTATTGTACTTCAATTACGGTCACTTTATGCGTTTACCGCATCCTCGATTTGTGTATCAAGGATTGGATTACAGATACCAGCAAAATTCGTTCTTGAGCAGTTTGGGTAATCCGAACTTGAATCCAGAGGTAAGTGTGAATTATGAATTGGGTATGAAATCACAACTCACCAAAGATTTAGCCTTTTCGGTTGCCGCATTTAATAACAACCGTTTTGATTACATCGTTTCAAGAAAAGTAATTGTAAATGATCCTACCGGACGACCAGTGACCAAATCCATGTATATCAATCAAGATTATGCACGTATCTATGGAGTGGAAGCCAGTATATTCTGGAGAATTGGTAAGCACTTCCGTACCACATTCAATGCGGCATATCAAGTGGCTCGTGGTAAATCCAATTCCGCACGAGAGTCGGGATTACAAATTGAGCAAAACGGAGAGGTTTCACTCACCAAAGAACAATATTTAGCTTGGGATAGACCATGGGATGTGAAATGGAATTTGATTTTCAAACCCGATACGAGTATGCATTTCCTACATGGTTTAACCGCCTTTACTACCATGCGTTATTCTTCGGGCTATAGATATACTCCTCAAGTAAAAGTCGGAACAAATGATTTGGGTCGTCCAATTTATGAAGCGGATATGTCTCGTTATTTAGGAGAAAATGGTAAAGCTTGGTTTAATGCCGATTTGAAATTATCCTACCAAGTATCCATGAAGAAAAACAAAAAAACAGGCTTGATTTTTAGTTTCGAAATAAGAAATGTGTTGAATAACAAAAACGCCCAAACGGTGAACGCAATTACGGGTAAAGGATATGAAACGGGTGATGATGTTACTTCTCGATATAGAGATGTACGTTACCTTGGACCTGAAGAGTCAGGAGCATTACCGGATGACCCAGCACGATATTTAGCCCCTACACAATTTTTATACGGTATAAGCTTTAAATTTTAATGAGAAAGTCATTTTACATACTATTATGTGCACTGGGATTTTCAATAATTCAAGTACACGCTCAGATTATTCCTAATTTAGGGGGGCAACGGGCAGGGTTAGCTACATTTAGCTTTCTTAAAAATGATATGAATCCACGTTCTGCAGGTATTGGAGGCGCAAGTGTAGCGGTGAATACCGGTGGTTATTCAACCTTTTCAAATCCAGCATTTGCGGCCGATTTAACCGGTTTGAATGCCACCTATTCTAGTTACCTAGTAGGTGCAGGGGTGCATCAAGGATTGTTTTCCATGGTGAGACCCGACAAAAACAATGGCGCTATCGGGGTTTCTGTGAATTTCTTGAATTCTGGTGAAATGGATGTTCGTACCGAATTTCAACCAGATGGAACGGGTCAAACAGTGAATGCAAGTACCGTTGGAATTGGATTAACGTATTCGAAACGTTTATCGGATATGTTTACATTCGGAACTACATTACGATATATCAATGAACAATTGGCCGAATACAAAAACAATACGTTTACCATTGATTTAGGATTTGCCTATCAAACGGATTGGAGAAATTTATCTTTTGCGGTAATGCTTCAAAACTTTGGCGGTAATTCTACTTTACAAGGCGATTATTTAGAGGTCGATTTTAATAGAAATGGAGTGGCTTTAGAAAACTATGTGTCCTCTTCTGTTTTTCGTTTAGGTTTCTCTATGCTAGCATATAAAAAAGAGCAACATTCCCTAACTTTTAATTTTGAATTACAGCATCCATCCGATAATGCCGAAAACTTCCGCTTGGGTTTAGAGTTTGAATATTTAGAATTGTTTTATTTCCGTGGAGGATATAAAATTAACGTGTTGGGCCATAATTGGCCAGTATTTGGAGCCGGTGTCCGTACGCATATAGGATCGCATAAATTAATGATTGATTACGCAGCAGTTCCTACCAATCATTTAGGATTTCAACAATCTTTAGGATTGTCTTTCACACTTAATAATGATATACGCGAGTAGTATGAAAACAGTATCTTTTTTAGCGTCATTATTGACATTGGTGGTTTTTACTACTGGATGTGATAACTTCTTTGGAGATAAAACGGATGTGAGTTTTATTGATATTCCTGATTATCAAAATAAACCCATTGCCTACGTACCTATACAACCCGTTTTGGATCAATTTGTAAATCCTACCGATGTATTAGCCGGGTTTGATGAGTTAATTTACGTAGCCGATAACGGTAGAGAACAAATTGTAGGTCTGGATCAAAGTGGTCGGGAACTATATAGTATTAATATCCCAGGAGTGGTTTCTGTGGTTCAGGATAGGCAATTGAATTTGTTAGCCATCGGGACCAAAGATACGATTATCAATGGCTTCAATTATTCGTTTTCTTGTATTTACAGAATTGACCTACAAGGCGTGTTTGGGTATGGATTGAATAATGCCAAAATCGTAAATGAAATTGTACACCCTTTTTACTTTAAGAATACCTTTTCATCTTCCGATTTAAATGTGCGTTTGCAAGATATTGCCGTTATTGGTGAGAATGAATTTTATGTTTCTCGTACCGGGAATAGTAATAATGTGAATCAATTTGGAGGTCCGGATGATGCCGTACTATTATTTGATGCTAACGATACCTATATTACTCCAATTAGTGTCACCACCAGAGGTGGGGTGTTTAGAGATTTCTTTAAATCGCCAACGGGAATGACTTCAGCCGCTCAGCCCCCACAAATTAGTGCAAGTAATTCGAGACACTTTGTATTTACCTCCATGGATCAGGGGGGCGATAACTTATATAAAGTGCGTTCTATTTCGTATAATGAAACGGATTTTGGGGTGGAGTACAATCCAAATGATATTTTGATTTTAGATACCAACGTAGCAGAAGGATCCATTTTTGATCCCGGAAAGTTTACCGAGCCTGTAGATGTCACCTTATCGGGTGATGGAACAGGATATATTTTTGTAGTGGATAGAGTAAAGGATTCGGTCTATCAATTTACCTTAAATGGTTTGGAAGGTATTAAACCACCTCCAGGCACAGGTTCGTCCAAATATGTCAAAGTTTCTTTTGGCGGTTCTGGGATTGAGCTAACACAATTTGACCAACCTAGAGCAGTCGCTTATTTAAATGAAATTCTGTATGTAGCCGATTCGGGTAACGGACGGATTTTACGTTTTAAACTGACCACCGATTTCGATTGATCGAGCTCGAAATACTAAAATAATTGAAATCCCTAGTCGCTTTTGTGGCTAGGGATTTTTTTTGGAAAAATACTTAGCGCTTAAAGTACCGTATTTATACCTATTGACAATAAATTAGTAACGCGCTAGTTTTGAGGTAGTTATTAATTTAATCCATGCTTTATGAAATGTCTCGTTAATTACCTGCCAGTTGTTTTTGTGTTATTACTCAATACCTGTTTAACAAAAGCGTATTCTCAATTGTATTCTAGTGGAAATACTAATATAGTCGGATTCAAGGTAGGAATTGGAGTTTCCGCTCCAAATGCCAGTTTAGATATTACCGATTATTCCCAAAGCCTTGCCGGAGGAAATCCCGCGATTCCCTTAATAAGACTACAAAGTACATCACTCAATACTGTTGCCTTTAGTACTAATTATTGGGATTTCCGAATGGATTTAGGTACAAAACTTACCTTTTGGCATCATACCAATTTAAGTTCACCAACGAAGGTATTTGAACTCGGCTTTGATCATGTAAAGATTCATTCAAAATTGGAAGTGGGTGAATTTTCTGAATATGGATCCGGTATGACACCCAATGGAACCCAAGGCTATAATTTATCCCTTGGGTTACGCCAAGTTTCGGATGGTATTTGGAATGGCTCTGGGTCTGCATTGTTTTCTACAAATACCGGAGAGCTGCAAATACTGACCAATAGCTCCGGAACAATTAGTGGGCCTAGCGATTTGATCAACAATGTTAGAATGATGATTCATCATTCGGGCGTATCTATTGGTACCACTTATTTACCCAATAACTACACTTTGTCGGTGGATGGTACCGCCATTTTTACCAAAATAGTGATTCGAGAAATAAGTGATTGGCCCGATTTTGTTTTCGAAAAAGAATACGATCTAAGATCCTTACAAGAAGTAGAAGCTTTTATTGTCCAAAACGGCCATTTACCAGAAGTGCCTTCGGCAGCGGAAGTTCATAAAGAGGGCATGGATGTAATTGAGATAAACAAAATATTGATTCTAAAAGTCGAGGAATTAACTCTTTACCTTATTCAGTTGGATGCCCGATTGGCGCAAATGGAATCAAATCATTAACCGATGAGTTATGAAAAAGCAAATATTTTATGTGGTCTTATTCCTGATTCAAGGCATAGGATTATCACAAGAGGAGGAAGGTGATTTTAGTGCAAGTGGTATCAAAAATCAATTTTATTATGTAAACCCATTTAACTACTTGAAAAATATAGATGAATCATATATTCCTACACGGGTATTAATAGACCGAGAGCCTTATGGCGAAATAATCCTGGCAGTAGATGGATTCGAAAATAGTACAACCATTGATTTTAAAGATTGGTTAGGGATTTTTAGAGGGTTGCGATTTGGTCATTTCGATACCAATTACGTTTCATCGATAGATTCGTTTGAGTACGTAGCTAATTTGCAGTACCGTCATAACCGTACCTATCCTATTGGTATAATGGATTATGAATTTAATCGAATTAAACAAGCAGCTCTGGATAATGGAGAACTAATGGAAACCGATGAAGGGTTATTTGTAAATGAAGCCTCTTTGGAATCTTTTTCAACGCATCGAGCGGTAATATCAGGAGTTATGAGTCATCATATATTTGGTGATGCCGTTAGTTTTTATATCGGTGATTTTTACAATTTTTCGAATATTAGTCCTGAAAGTAAGGCGTTAGTCCAAGTAGAAATTGATTTTGGTAATGGGGATGGGTTTCAAGCTATTGAGTTAAATAGTGAAAGATTGGTTCAATATGGTACTGAAAGTGGGTTTGTGCATATGATTACTAGATTGACGTATCAATTTGTTGGATCAGAGGAAACCGAACAGGTATATGCACATTCTACTTTTTTTAGAACTGGTTCGTCCACGGTACCGATGCCCGATGAACTTCCTATTCAAAACATGGCAACTAAAACGGATATAATAGATCCTAGCTTAACAGGTTTTTATCCAGAGCCTGTGCGTAAATGGATGGATATTGTGGTAGCAAAAGGAGGCATGCATGGTGAAGTAACTATTCGTGTATGGCGGGAAGATTACCGTGATTGTAAAATAGAATATAATATTTTGTACTCTCCTCAGAACACGGAGGAAAATAAATTACGTAGACCAATTATTATTTGCGATGGTTTTGACCCAGGAAATCAACGTGATTACTTCGCTACAAATAAACCGTATGATGAATACCGTTTAGACAAGGATGCCGATTATCGCGGTCTGTATGAACTCATAAATGGGAATCCTTCGCCATGGTATTCTGGACAGCCCAGTGCAAATTTAATAACCAAATTGCGGAATGATGGCTACGATATTATTGTAGTGAATTTTTTAAATGGTGCGGGTGATATCATACAAAATGCAGGAACTGAAGGTTTACGTGGTTTCTTAAATGATGTGATAAATGGACCGGTATATCGAGATAATAAAACAGAAGAAGCCGTATTAATTGGTCCAAGTATGGGAGGGATAATTACTCGGTTGGCATTAGTTCAAATGCAAGAAGCAGATCCGGTAGAAGATCCGTTTGTGAAAATGTGGATTTCATTTGATTCGCCCCAGAAGGGAGCTAATATTGCCATTGGTGTACAACATACCATAGAAAAATTGGCGGAGTGGAGTAAAGATGATACGCCCTTAAATGCTCTAAAAACAACAGCGGCTAAACAAATGTTGCTATCGCATTTCCAATCATATGGTTCTGGAAATGAGCATTCATCTTTGTTCGATCACTTGTATGATGATCTATTACAAGATAAATATCCCGTTTATTCTAAAAACTACGCCATTTCCAATGGAGGAAAATCTAAGTTATTTGAGAATACTACGAACCGAATAGCTTATTTTCAACCAAAGTTGAACACGAAGTGGGGGTATTATTTTTTATTAACTCCAGTTGGCTATTTTTGGTTTTTAAACAGTATTTATGTCCATGGATTTCCAAGAAACCAAGTTTCCGGCTATCGTGACCTTATGGTGTCTTATTACCCTATTGGTGGCCCCGATATTAAAGGCTATTCTAATCAAATTGGATATGATAATGCTCCAGGGGGATGGTTTGCGGTTCCGTATTTGATTAATTATCATAAAAAAAACAGACAACAGCAATCGGATGATTCAAATATCCGTTTAACCCGATCTACTTTCATGACTACCACCTCTGCTTTTGGTATTGAAGCAGATTACGGCAATGTTTATAACACTTGGGAGGATTATACGGGTAGAATAAAATACGACTCTACTAAATTTTTAACGCCTTTTGATGAAGTGTATGGAATGAGTGGAATCTGTGAGGAGCATGTAAGGATTAGTGAAAAAACCGGAGAAGATATAATTAATAAAATGTTACATCCGGAGTTTAGGGAATCTGAACGTCCACGTAATAGACTAAACGCAACAATAAATCAACAAGTAAACGGTCCTGTAGCCTATACGGCAAAAGAGAAATATACGTTTGGAGGAAATGGTAATACCTATACCGTCCAAAGTAATGCTAATCTTAATATCAAGGCGGGTGAAGAAATCGTCTTACTCCCTGGTTTTAGTACCGAAGAAGGAGCCTATATTATGGCTGAAATTACTACTATAGATTACACAACTGTATTTATGAAAACCAATGGTACCAATACGCAAGCGGTAGATTATACGCAACAATCACCTTATTTGGGACTGGTGTTTAATTACGGAGCCATTACAGGAATTGGAGATCAGACTAAGTATGATATGGTTAGTATTTACCCCAACCCAGTAAAGAATGAATTGAACTTGGAAGTAAAAGGGGTTGAATCGTGTGCAAATTTAGAATTGCAGATCTTTTCTAGTAATGGTAAATTAGTGTATTCGGGTAAAATAAATACCAATCAACAGGAGGTAGTAAATGTAACTACCTTTGCACAAGGTGTTTATTATTGTAAGATTTTGTCTAACAAAACAGAACTGTGTAAAGCAGAATTTGTAAAAGTTAAATAGTTATGAAACAGGCATTAGGAATTATTACCATGGTTTGGATGGTAGCTTTCTCCAGCTGCAAAAAAGAATTGGGTAATGTAATTGTAGAAGGCAGAGTAATAAATATAGGTGCCCAACAGCCCATTGAAGGTGTAACGGTAGTGATGGAAAACGAGGTGAGTTTTACCCCAAGCCATTTAGATTCTACATTTACCAATGCCAATGGGGAGTTTAGGATTGAACTCCCTAATGAAGAAGATGCTTGGATTTATTTACGTAAAGACGGTTGGACATTTCATTACAGTAGTTTGAATAATATCACTGGGTATTTAACGTATTACCCAGTAGGAACTACCTCCAATGTCAAATTAGAAATGTATCCGGATGCGTGGTTTGGTGGGGTTTTTGAAAATGAAAACCCTAGCCAAAGCGATACTTTTTACTTTAGTGAATTACCATATTCAACACCAATTAGTTATGGGGGGGGGGGGATTAGTT
>CAJXZP010000035.1 GCA_913062955.1 uncultured Flavobacteriales bacterium
CTTCCCCCCCAGAACACACCCCATCTCAATCCATTAAATAAAAACACAATACATAAACCTCATCCGTATTAAACCATTCATTAACTTTCTAGTCAAAAACGCATGGGGAAAAATTGGGGAGTTATATGTCGGTGTGTATCGATGCTATTATTGGCATCCATGACCACCCAAGCTCAAGACGTTTCTACCCCATCCGGTACACAATTCATTCAATTACAAATTCAACCCCTACTCCATAATAAAGTATTGGTTTTAGGCCAAAAGGTTTTTATCCCCCTGTTAAATGATAGTATTCAAATTGATCGGTTGCGGTTTTACCTATCGGATATTTCATTTTCTACCTCATCGGGTACCACCGGAAAAACCGAGCAACGTTTCTTTTTAATAGATCTCGAAAACCCGACTTCCTTAATGCGCTCGTTACCGATGGTTGAAGCATCTCCATGGGACCGTATTCATTTTCAAATTGGAGTGGATAGCGCGACACAAATGCAAGGAGTGCAAGGCGGAGATTTGGATCCGATGCACGGTATGTATTGGTCGTGGCGCAGTGGCTATGTTAATTTCAAATGCGAAGGTACCTCCCCTATTTGTCCGGGAAGAAACAAGGAGTTTTTGTTTCATATTGGTGGGTTTCAAGCACCGTTTAATACCCTCCAAAGTGTGGATTTACCCGTGTATTCAGATACCGTAGTGATTCAAATAGACCTCACCCCTTTGTTTACTCTCCCAAGGATTACCCAAAACTACAACGTGATGAGCCCGAATGCCAAAGCGATGACTTTTGCCCTTCAACTGCCATTCTTATTCCACAGTAAACCATGAGAATCCGATTCATTACCGTCCTATTTGTCGCATTTGTGGGTTATGCTTTTACAGGCGAAAAACTAATGGAGTGGATGTATCCCCGTTATTTTCCCGTACGGGTATATTCCTTTACCGATAATGAATTAACCCAAGAAAAAGTGAATGTAGGCCGGATGCTATTTTACGACCCTATTTTATCCAAGGACCAAACTATTTCGTGTGCCGATTGCCATTCGCCATACAACGCATTTGCCCATACGGATCACGATTTAAGTCATGGAATTCACGACTCCATAGGTACTCGTAATGCCCCTGCTTTGTTTAATTTGGCCTGGCAAAACTCCTTTATGTGGGATGGGGCCATTGCTAACTTAGATATGCAAGCCTTAGCCCCTTTGAGCCATCCTGCGGAAATGGATGAAGACCTGGCGAATGTGGTAAAAAAACTCAATGAATCATCGACTTACCCAAATGCCTTTTATGCCGCTTGGGGAGATCGTCAAGTAACGGGAGAACACTTACTGAAAGCCATTGCTCAATTTCAGCTCACTTTGGTTTCGGCCACGGCAAAATACGATGCCGTGAAATCGAATACCGCAACATTTACGCCCCAAGAAGAAGCGGGTTATGCCTTATTTCAAAACCATTGCAATAGCTGCCATACGGAACCTTTGTTTTCAAATTACGGATATGCCAATAATGGTTTAGCTAAAGATACCACCCTAAATGATATGGGGAGATACGGAATTACGGAAAAAGCGGAGGATCGTTTTAAATTTAAGATTCCATCGTTACGGAACTTGAGTTACACGTATCCTTACATGCATGATGGCCGGTTTGACAAACTGCATGAGGTATTGAATCATTACACCCATTTACAACCCGGAGATAGTCCGGAGTTAGCTTTAAAAACCGCTTTGCCATTAAGTTCGAAAGACAAAGCGGATCTCATTGCATTTTTACTCACCTTAAACGACCCCTCTTTTGTATTTGACCCGAAAAACAAATACCCGCACGATTTATTTTCAAAAAACCAAGAATCAAAACAAACCAAAAAATAGAACGCATGAAAAAAACACATCTTTCCATTTTGGCTTTCAGTCTATTCGGACTTTCCGTACAAGCGCAGTTAAGTCCAGCAATTACTCAGTGGATGCAAAACACCACGGAGACGGGAACCTATTACGTATCGGGTAACTCCACTCCTATTTCAAACAATCTATTGGTGAATTGCCAAAAAGTAGAATATTCAGCTACCTCGGTTTACATCACCACTTCGGGAATTCCATCCTATCCCACGGGTCCGTTTTTAGATGGAAATCCAAGTAACGCACAAGACCAATCGGCAATTTATCGGTTTACAGTAGATCCGCAACAAAACTCAGGTACTCCTACGACTACTACGATGGGTAACATTGGCGTTTTTGTAAATGGAGTTTCCCTATTTGACTACCGAGATGGTGTGGCGTGGGACCCAACTACGGGAGCCTTATGTGGTGGACCTGGCAACGCTCCATGTTCCGGTGGCCCCAATGCTATCCAGGCATGGAACAGGGATGCGATACCTGCTGAAATGGCTGGATTTGATTGTTCTAAAGGACATCCCGCCATGGGGAATTACCACCATCATCAAAACCCTTCGGCATTTAAACTAGACCAACAAGTAGTCTCCACGATCTGCAACTTATACGATGCGGATGGTTTATATGCATTGGATGCTTCGCAACACGCGCCATTAATTGGTTTTGCGTATGATGGCTTTCCTATTTATGGCGCCTATGGCTATAAAAATGCCGATGGTTCGGGAGGAATTGAACGCATTAAATCTGGCTATTCTTTAAGAGCAACGACCACCAGAACACACCATGCTGATGGTACAGATGTGGCGGATGGACCGGTAGTAGACGCTACCTATTTTTTAGGATATTTTAGAGAAGACTATGCTTGGGTTTCGCACCCCAATGACGAAGATTACTTAGATGAACACAACGGTCGTTTTTGTTTAACGCCAGAATATCCAAATGGCACCTATGCCTATTTCTGTACGGTAGATTCGGATTGGAACTCCACGTACCCGTATGCGGTAGGACCTACTTTTTATGGCGTATATAGCGATGCCGGTGTGAGTACTATTACCGAAACAACAACGGTTTATACTGGAACAACGGGAATTACGGATGTGGCTTTTGCTGCGATGGACATTACTATTTTCCCAAATCCAGCAAGCGATATGATTGCCGTTCAAATAGGCGGATTGGTAGTCGATAATTTACAGGTCCGATTAATGGATTTATCGGGTAAAGTAATTCAAAAAGCGACCATTAAAACGGGAAGTACCATTGCTTATTTTGATGTGCAATCGTTATATGAAGGAACCTATATTGTTCAAATCATCCATGGAAACAACACCACTGCTCAAAAGGTGATTGTAATGCGAGCAGAATAAGGGGATTCTCCAAGAGTTAAAAAAGCCGTTACGAACTGGATTCTTAACGGCTTTTTTAATGGCATGTATTCTTAAAACTTAATGCTATGGGAACCGAATATTAATTTGCTATAAGCCCTTGAATCTTGCTAAATAACACATCAATTTTGATGGGTTTCGTTAAGTAATCATTACAACCAGCCTCTAAGGCTTTGTCTTTATCCGTAGAAAAACCGTAAGAGGTTTGCGCAATTATTTTCACATCCGGATTAAACTCCCTTATTTTTTTAGTCGCCACTAAGCCATTCATTCGAGGCATTTTAATATCCATTAGGATTATATCTATTTCTGGATTCTTCTTTATTTCTGCTACCGTTTCCATACCCGTTTTGGTATAAATTATTTTCCGAAATTTATTTTCGAAAATTGACCGGAACAAAAACCGGCTTATTTCATCGTCTTCTGCCACTAGGACAAATAAATTACTCAAAGATTTGTGCTCCATTTTTTCATGTATTAAATGTTC
The DNA here is from genome assembly GCA_913062955.1 of uncultured Flavobacteriales bacterium. GTDB lineage: Bacteria > Bacteroidota > Bacteroidia > Flavobacteriales_G > Salibacteraceae > CAJXZP01. Next base: position 3,759 of record CAJXZP010000035.1, read on the forward strand.
GTTGGTTACTTCTTTTTGTCCTTGATAAGGAATGGAAAAGGTAAATGTAGACCCGATACCTTCTTGAGATTCCACTCTAATATTTCCACCCAGCATTTCCACATACGACTTAGAAATAGCCAGCCCTAAACCGGAGCCTTCAAATACACGAGCGTCCCCAATATCGGCTTGTTCAAAACGATTAAAAATGGCATTGATTCTCCCTTTAGGGATTCCTATTCCGGTGTCCTTAATGTAGAATTCGAGCCTCTTTTTACCTGTTATTTCTTTTATCGAACACCCGAAAGAAATGGTTCCGATATCGGAATATTTTATGGCGTTTTTAATCAGATTAGTAAGGATACCTTCTAGCTTTCGTTTATCCGAAAAAATGGTTGTTTCCTTTTTCGTTAGAGAAGCTGTATAGAGTAATTCCAGACCTTTGGAATGTGCTTCTTGATTAAAGAAGATAAAAAGTTCTTCCATAATTTCATTTACCGAAAATTCTGAATTGATGATTTCCACGACACCCGATTCAATTCTAGATATATCCACAATATCATTAATGGTACTTAACATTCGTTCCCCACTTTTTTCAATTACTTCAATAAACTCTTCCTTTTCGGGCCCGGTAAGCTGCGGTTCTTTTAACAATTGGGTAAAGCCTAAGATCCCATTCATTGGCGTCCGTATTTCATGGCTCATATTGGATAAAAAGGCACTTTTTAATCGGTCACTTTCTTCTGCTTTTTCTTTGGCCATGATTAACTCATGCTCTGCCAATACCCGTTCTGATATATCACGAATGGTTCCCAGTACCAAATCCTTATGGTTAATAGAAATCGTTTTCCCGGTTACCTCAGTGATGTATTCTTTTCCATTTTTTTTCTTTAATTTTACTCGAATTGGAATGCCTTCATACTTTCCTTTACTCTCAAAAAAACTATGGCTAGGCTGTTCTTCGGCTTTCATTTCAAAAACCGAAAGCTTTAAAAGTTCTTCTTTTGAATACCCCGACATTTTACAAAATGCAGGGTTTACAAATACATAGTTCCCATCCATATCAGCCACGGTTATGCCTTCTACGGATTGATTGGTAAACATTCTGAATTTCGCTTCACTTTCTTGTAATATTAAACTGTTTTTTTTTCGTTCTGATATATCCCGTACAATGACTTGCACCAAATCATTCTTTTGGTCGTAATATTTTGAGTTGATTTCTACCTCTATAACCTCTCCTTTTTTAGTCCTGAATTTTGATTCAAAGAAAACTTGTGCCCCTTTTGTTTTCTTTACTTCCCTTTTTAATTGATTAAGTCTCTCTTGCTCTTCTTTTGGATGTAAATCAAAAACGAGTTTGCCTACCAATTCATCGTGGCTATACCCCAACATCCTAAGCGCTTCTTTATTAACATCCATAATAACGGAATCCAAATTGCCAATTATTATGGCATCATTTGATTCTTCAAAAAGGGTTTTGAATTTTTCTTCCGTTTTCTTCCGTTCGGTAATATCGATGGAAACCCCGAGTAAGGACACGAGTTTTTTATTTGCATCAAATAGCGGGAATAGAGTAAAAAATGCCGGGAAGTGTTCCCCAGATTTTCGGACCAAGGTTACCTCACCCGAATAACCTCCTTTACTGTTACTCGCCATTTGAATCATTTCCGGAAATCTATTTATATTTTCTTGGGTATGTAAAATAGAAATTGATTTCCCTATTATTTCAGGCGAATGGTATCCAAACATATTTTCGGACCCCAGGCTAAACTCTTCAATTAAAGCGCCATCATTTACCAATTTCACTTTCACAAAGGATACGTTTTGGGCGGCATCGAAAACAGATCTAAGATTTTTTTCACTTTCTACCAGCGCCTTTTCTGCCAATTTTTGATCGGTGATATCTAAACTAAATCCTCCAAGAAGCTTTTCACCATTGGGTAGGGTAATGGAAAATTTATTCGTAAAATAATCTCTTACCTCCCCATTTTCATTCGTTATTTTTTCTTCTAATCTATAACTCCCATCCCGTAATGCCTTTTGGTCATCCGTAATAATCTGCTGGGCCATTTTGGGAGTGAAAATTTGAGTGGGCCTCTTCCCTAGCCAATTCTCAGACCCTGGAAATTCCTTTAAAAATTTATTAATGTAAATCAGCTTGAGGTTTTGATCCTTCAAAAAAACAGTTCCAGGAAAAAAGTCCATAAAAGCAAAAAATTTCTTTTCGCTACCTTCTAATTCTTGGTAACTCGTCTCCAATTGTTGAAACGTAGCGCGTAGTTTTTGTTCCGTTGCTCGTAACTGTAGATTACTTGCACGTAATTGCTGTTCCGTTGCTATTAATTGATGATTATTTGCATCGAGCCATTCGTTTTGCGTCTCTAAAACTTGGGTGTAATTCTTAAACTTACGTAGGGTTACCAACCAGGCACTAATAATCAAGGAGAATGCAATAATTAAAAAACCTATTAAAATAGCCACATGTTGGGCCTGTCTATTCATCAAATTTGCAGATTCTAACTCCAAGTCCTTTTTTATTTGGATCATTCCAGACTTATAAATTTCTTTTTCCTTCAGATAAAATTTAGTACCTAGGAGTTCTTTTGCCTGGAGAAGGTAACCTTCATTGACGGCAGTAAAAACCTGCTTTTCAATTTTCACCAGATTTATATTGGCATCAAAAGTTTTTTTAGCCGACTCCGCAGCAAAGGACTCTGGAACTAGGGATATGAGCTGCTTAAGGGTCGTGTCGAGTGCTATTTCTAATACATGGTATCTTCTCTCCCAAATTTCATCCCCGGTGGCAGATGCCATTTTTGCAGACATTGTTAAAGCCTCATCAAAATGCAAAACATCCCCTTTTAAATCCGAAATTTGAACCGTTTTATCTATCGTTTCGAATACATTTTTATAGGTTCTCCAACTAAAGAAAATAGAAACACCTAAAACGAATAGCGTAAATAAACCGGAAAAAAACAATAGGCGTAACGGGAACAATAGTTTTATTTTTCCTTTATCGTATATCTCCTGAAATTTTCCCATCGTTCTATTTAGTACCTATTCCTATTTACTTACTTGAAATTGATGTAATTCCTTCTCCTGACTATCCCCAATGGTAAAGTTTACCGTTCCCACATTCAAGTTCAAGGAGGCCGTTCGTCTTTCATATCCCCCAATCGCTATTTTTTTTACGGTAAGGTTTTTCTTTTTCGCAATGGCAATCACGTTCTGAAATAGTTTTTCAGCGATGGTATCCTTTTCTTTTCTTAATACATTTGCCCCACCCACGATACAAATTTCTGTATCTCTTATTTTAGCCCCTTTCTTTTTTAACGCATATATCAAATTTTCAAAGGCGTTTTCCGCATACTTATTCTCCTTTTGCCCAATGTCCGATTTACCGGGTAACATGATATGCGCAAGCCCTCCAATCTTTGTGCTTGCATCATAGGCCAAAACAGCAATGCAAGAGCCCAATGGAGAACACCGGATCACTCCATTTCCGGATCCTGTAAATACACATCCTGTGTACACGATCTGTTCCGATTGCTTTACCGATATTCTTGGATGCAGATTCACTGATTTAAAAATTGAATTTAACGGTTTGTATCCTTGGCTATTTTTTTAGTGTCGGCATATAATCCATTTCGAAATGGATAATCTTCCTTGTTTTTTCTGAAAAGATTTTATCCTTTCGGTTTCTTCAATTAAGGCGTACTAAATATACGATTTTTTCAGCTTAAAACTTTTCCTTTACGACATAACAGCATAAAATCCTACATCACCCCTTTTTTAAACCTTTGAATACTACTTGCTTTACGATTTTACCTACCGATCCAATGTATCGCTCATAAGAGCGGGTAGTGTATGTACGTTTTATTTTGGAGGCGGTTATATGTATTTGATTTCGGTCTTTACTCGTTTTCTCAAACGGGGTATCTGGAAAAAAAATAATACTCCTTCTATTCGGAATGAATGGTTTTAATTTTTTTGGCTCCAAAAACCACAGCAATACCTATGGTATGTGTATTTACCAGTTCATATTTTTTATTGGTAATCGGAATATTGTACCCATAAACGACTTTCCATTTCCCGAGTCCCATTCCAATTTCTGGTCTAAACCGCAAAGTTGACTCCTCAAAGTCCGTGTAATAAATCACGTTCAAACCCATGCATACACCCGCTGACCCTCCTGCTATCCAAGCTCCAATTTTGGGTCCAACAACCATTTTATCACCCAATTTAATTTCGCTTGAAATAAAATATGCCCAGGCGGTGGGATGATGCCCTATTCGACCATATTGATGGATGGCAATTCCTAATTCTCCGTAATGGTTTTGCCAAAAATTATATCCCGTTAAGATGGAAACATACCTCTCTTGGTCCACCCTATATTTATTATTATTCGGGACGGTATCCCTTTGGGTCTGTGACAAACCAAGATGGAAAAATCCAAAAACACATAAAATTATCGTTAGTATCCTTCTCAATAGGCTGTCTCTTTATATCCGAAATTAAGGTATCCCCTTCCCATTTTCAATTAATGGCTTGTAAATAATGATTTAGAATAATATTAAACCCAGAGAATTCACCTCATCGCTACCCGCTGGGAAAGCAACCCCACTTTGCCAATTAAAAACGGGTTATCACCCTATGCAAAAGGCAAGAACTATTGGCGAACATGGTTAGCTCGCATGGTTTCGTTCATGTTCAATCAACCACTTTTTCCGTTCAATTCCACCGCCATAACCGGTCATGGTTCCGTCTTTTCCAATCACTCTATGGCACGGTACAATAATGGAAATTCGGTTATTGCCATTTGCGGAAGCCACTGCTCTTATTGCTTTGGGATTTTGGATCTTTACCGCTTGCTGCTGATAACTTACTGTTTTTCCATATTCAATTTCTTGTAAAACCTTCCAAACTGAATTTTGAAATTCCGTTCCTGGCGTGATCAACTTTACATCAAACGTTTTTCTCTCCCCCTCAAAATATTCGGCAATCTCCTTTTTAGCCTGTTTAATAGGCTCATTTTCCCCGGCTATAATTTGGGCTTTCAGTAACTTTTGCAGGTCTTTAAACTCGGTCTCCAACATTCGTCTATCCACAAATTCCAATAAACAGATTCCATTTTCGGTGGCACACATAAACATGGGTCCTAAGGGGGTGGTGAGTCGACTGATTAAAATGATGTTACTATCTGTACTTTTTTGAGGCGAATTACCCATGATTTTTTTAAAGGTATACCCAAAACCACTTAAGGATTCATAACCCGAATCATAAGCGGTACGAGTTGTATTCTTTCCTTTTTTTAATTCTTGATAGGCGTTATTAATTCTATACATTCTTTGATAAGCTTGAAAAGTCATCCCATAATTATTTTTAAACCATCTTCTAATTACTTCCGGACTCTTATTATTCTTCCGGAGGTGATCATCGGTAATTTTTTCTTTTGGATTTTCTTTCACTAATGCAATCGCCCATTTGACTTGTTCTGGTGCTTCGTTTGCATTTTCGGTGGGTTTGCAAATTTTACACGGTCTGTATCCATGGTCTAAGGCTTCTTTAAAGGAAGTATAGAATTCTACATTTTCCAATTTTGGTTTTCTGGCTCTACAGGTAGCTATGCAAAAAACGGAAGTCGTTTTTACACCTACAAAAAAGATCCCTACAAAGCGCTGTTTTCGTTCTAACAAAGCTTGGTAATAGGTTTCTATTTTCTTGTTTTCTGTAATTAACATGTGAAAATTGATTTAAATGACTTTTGCTTTAATAGTTCCTTTGTACTGTTTTCCAATTGATCGTACATTTTGGTAAATAAAAAATTACCGGTACTCATCCGTTTTACGCCCAATGTAGTTAAGGTCTCAAAATCTGGAAGATTTGGCATACTCATTACATTGATTGGCAAACGAGTACAAGTTACCATTTCTTTTATGTCTGTTACTTTTTCGATACCGGGGATAAAAATACCATGTGCACCTGCCCCTTCATATAACCGAATTCTTTTCTTGGTTTCGTCTATTACGTTGGGATGGTTTAACAAAAAAGTATCGGTTCTTACATTCATAAAAACATCGACATTCTCTTCCAATAGGATCGAATTGACTTCTGCGAGTATTTTTGAAAATTCATCGGCATCTAATAAGATCCGTTCATGCGCCACCCTACTATCCTCTATATTAATACCTACCACTCCAATATCTACTAATCGTTTGATATGATTAGCTATTTCTTTTGGCTGAAGACTGTAACCCGATTCTAAATCAACAGATAAAGGAAGAGTGGTATTTAATGCGATTCTGTTTACCATATATTCTAATTCAGAAAATTTCATTTCTTCGCCATCTTTATACTCTAAAAGGGAGGCTATGGCAGAACTCGAAGTTCCAAGGGCTTGAAAGTGTAATTTTTCGGCCAATTTTGTGCTGGGTACATCCCATACATTCCCCAATAGTAAAGGCTGCTCTTGTTTGTGTAAGTTTTTAAATTTCATCTTTTTATAATTTGATGCAAATTACCGGGGATGAAATTTATTCCGCAACCGAAAATTGGACGAGTATTTTTTCTCCTACCACAAATCTGATGCAGTCTATACTTTTTCAACCATTAGAATGCCATTTTCTTCCCCGTTTACATACCGGAAAACGATGAAATGGAAATAAAATTTTTGGTTTACTATGGATAGAAGTTGTGTTCCCATTTATGTAAATAATGTCGTTAGGAAATGAATCTAGGACTACCTTAAATCCACTTCATAATTTATTTTCTTTGTCGCATTGTGTAACGGATTACTTTTGGTTGCGTCAAAAAGGGGTAACATACAAAAAAACACAAATTATGAATGAAGAGATTTTAATCCCTATTTCGCTTTTCGGAGCTGTATTTGGAATTATTTACATCTATTTGATGACTCGAAACAAAGAGCGGATGGCTTTAATTGAAAAAGGTGCCAGTGCCGAATTATTTAACAAACCTATTCAGGAGGGCCAATGGGGTTTGAAATTAGGGATCATGGCAATTGGAGTAGGAATCGGAATTGTGGTGGCTAATCTATTTGCATCTTCTGGTTTGTTGGAAGAAGAAGTGGCTTACCCTGCCATGATTTTCATTTTCGCAGGTATGGGCTTGGTGGCCAGTTACTATTTTACAGTAGGGAACAAACCAAATAGATAAGGGGAATGCTCCAACCAGAGGATCCGTTTTATATTGATAAAGTATTAGCAGGGGATTCCTCTGCTTTTGCAGTATTAGTTGAGCGACACAAAAACAATGTTTTTAATATCTGTGTGAAAATATTACGGAATAAGGAAGAGGCCGAGGAAGTGGCTCAAGATACCTTTCTCCAGGTGTACGAGAAACTAAATAGCTTTAAGAAAGAAGCCAAATTCTCCACCTGGTTATTTCGTATTGCCTTCAATAAGAGCATTTCTCAGCAACGAAAAAACAAAGCCAAACCATTGGATATGGAGGCTTATTTTTACGAGACGTATACCGAAGATGAGTGGATAGATTCCTTAAATTTAGAAAGCACCGAAGAACGGGAACGCAAATTAAAATGTACTATTGCTAAATTAGAGCCTGAACAGCAACTCTTGCTCCAATTGTATTACGATAAGGATATGTCCGTTAGTGAGGTGGCTAAAATCATGAATCTCACCGAAAGTAATGTAAAAGTTAAAATTCATCGGGCACGGCAACGGTTATTTAAGCTGATGCAACCTATCACACCATCAAAAACAGCATAGCATGATTGATCCAGATAAAAAGATAAAAGCGTTGTTGAAAGGGAGTTTTGATACCCCTACTCCATCCCCCGATTTCACCCATACTATTATGGACAAAATTGCGGCACAAGAGCCATTAATCGCCTCGCCTAAATTTGAATATGTGCCCGTAATTTCAAAAACTGGATGGATGCTTATCGTTGTGGGCTTTATTTCCCTGGTCTTTTTAGCGCTTTCGGGTTCCAAAGAATCCACCTTTAACGTCTCTAACCACATACCTAACTGGCACTTGGATGTTTCGATCGCTCATTTTCAACTTGTTTTGATGGCGGTATTGAGCATTTTTGCTTTATTACTTATTGATCGCTTGCTGGTCAAGTTAAAGTTCCATTAAACCCTCAAATAAATAGGGTATTTACTCTTCTGTTTGAAAGCATACCCAAAGACGGTCGAAAAACGGGTATTCAACTGCCCTCACTTAGCTTTTGACTGTCGGCTTGTACAGAGCACTCAGCAGAGTCCGGAGTGGAAGTAAGCGGAAGTCTAATCTAGCCAACCAATTCGTTCCTTTTATTCCCAAGCTTTAATGACCGTTATTTGAGCGTTTTGAATGGAGTATTTACCCCAAGACTTTTCTCCCACCACCACCTGGTAAACTTTCGTTGTCTCTGTACTTTCTTCTGGACGCAACTCTGAGCCGTAAAGCAAACAAGTCCATTTAGTAATGGCGTTGAAATGGTGGATTAATACGTCTCGATTTAAGGAGATGGACACTAACTTGGAATAACTAATATTACAGGGACCATCGGTCTCTAATTCGAGTAATACATTTATGTTTCCATGATCAAATGAGAAATCCCTAAGGCGACAATTAAATTCACCAAATCCATTCATGCCAACCATTGCATAGTTATCCGTGGGTAATACTTTATATATAAGATCGGTAATGTCAATATGCTTATCTGCCTTATTCTCTCTCGTTATTAAGAGTTGGATGCGTCTTTCTAAATCATTTTCCTGAAAATTGAATCCTACGACTGGTTTACTATTATTGCCCTGGGTCCATACGCCATTTTCCGCGCTTAATGAGAACATCTCTTTATAGTTGATCGTTATCTGAGGACCATCGCTCGTATGAATAAAAAAGGAATCTGGGTAGCCCTCTGGTTGGGTATTGCTTTCAGGTATACCCTCTTTTGAATTGGGTACATACAGACTAACTCTCGATCTATCCCAATACCCAATTAATGGAATTTTCACCTGATCCTGATCATACCAATACCATCCCCTAATGGATCCAAATCTATAATAAATTGAAAATTCATCTCCGGATGGGATAGTTGGTTCATTATAATGTAGGTACATCGTAATGGGGTCTTTACCTTCTATTATCGCAGAATAAATGTAATCTTGAAATAGGTGATCCACTAGTTTTACGTGGTCCTTTACCTGAGCCTTTACCCCTAAGCATAAAAATAAAAACGTACCTACTATTCGAATGGATTTTGAAATACACATGCTATGGAACTATTTAACTGTTATGGAAGTGTACAAAAGTAAATGAACTCGTTTCCATAATTGCTCAGGTATACTTAGCAACGGATGGATTCAAGACTTCACCAGGAGTTTAAAGTCTTGAAAACTTTTACCAAAGCGGGGTAGCGAAGTTTTTGAAGCCATGCACACGTTTATTTTTTTATTAATCTAGTCACAGATTTCGTATTTCCCGTTTCAATACTCAAAAAATATATTCCTGGAGGCCCTTCAAAATTTAGATCAATCCATTGATTTTCTGGGTAACGTAAAGCGTGCATCACTTTTCCATTAATATCCATGATTTTAAGTTCGGTTACCCCTATAACATCGGTCAAGTTTATTGATAAATGGCCATTTGTGGGATTGGGAAAAATTTCGATGTTGGAATTTGACACTTCCATCAAACTCACGGTACTTGGAATCACTTTAATTTTCAATCCAACAGGTCGATGGTCGGAAATATAGGTATCATAGGTGCTTGTTCCTCCGGCCATGAAATCGTCTACTTTGATGGTTTGAATGACCGATCCAGAATTGGAAAACTCCGTAAATAGTTCGTTTGTAATTAAGATATGATCGAGGTGTGAAGGCCATCCAGGATACGACCAGTGGGTAAAGGAACCACCCGCAATGGTTGCATCCGCAAATACGTAATTCGTAGAGTCCTCTATAAACATCTGAAACACATTATTCGGACTTCCATCGGTTAATATATCGTTTAAGTCTCCCGTTACAATTACCCGAGATGACGGGAAATGTAAATCAATGTATTCTTTGAGCAATGAGCTGGCTTTAAATCGTCTGTATTCCTCATCCGAGGAATTGCCAAAATCCATGACACCATCGCCACAACATTTGAAGTGGTTATTAATCACTATAATTTCTTCTCCCATATACGTGAGTTCCATCACCAAAGGAGATCGAGGAAAGGCATTCCAATAAGGAGAGGTATCATAGATCCTATAAATGGACTGAATGGTTATGGAGCTGGTCTTGTAAACGTAAGCTAGTCCTCCAAACCAACCACTAGCCATAAACAACTCGTAACCAGGTAGGTTATTTATCATTTGCCTACATAAGGTGGTATCATCAATTTCTTGTAAACCGAGCACATCCACATCTAGGGATTCAATAATTTTGCTCACAGAATCCACGGTGATAGATCCGTGTTTTGGAAACCATTCAATATTCCAAGTCACCACTTCAAAAGTGGAATCCGTACCGAGAGAAATATCGCTCAAATTTTGACTGAAAAGTTGCCCGCTGACCAACAGAACCAATAAGGCGGATGTTAGGAACCGAATCCTATTTACAAATTTATTTTTCTTCATTAGTCTCTACTATCCTTAATTGAGCACCAAAAACTTACCGAGGAAGGTGCTCTGCGCAATTACACCTAGAACGAATTACAGTTTTAATAAATTCCATTTAAAAACCCTGTATTTATTATCCCATGTTCCGCTACAATGTTAAACGATTGCGGTAGTAAACTAGCATTTGTTTTCAGATATATTTCTGGAGGAAGATGGTCCGAGAAATAATGCCCTGCTCGATTCTCATGGTTCTCTTGATTCCCATTTTAGTTTTTTAGTAATTCTTTTAAAGGTAAAAAGAATATTCCAATATTAATAAACGCAAGTCCGGGTAATAAATAAGCTAACCCAATTAAATTCTTCGGTAAAGGCATGGGTTCAACTATTTGGTAAACCGCACTAAAGCACCAAAACAAAATGGTAATTACAGACAGAATTTTTATGGTTTGCTGCTGTTCCTTTTTGTAAAACAAATGATACATTAAAAACACCGCTACCACGAGTAAGTTAAAACTGAAGTAATTATTTAACGCATACAAGGACCAATTAATGGTGGGGGTTCCTACGGATAGAAAATCACCCCAATGAAATTGAAAAGGAATAAAAAAATGATACATAGCCATTAACACGGTTTGAATAGCTCCAATTTTTAAAAGTGTCGTATTTAAATTTTTCATCGGTCATTAATTTTTAGAAATGAATTCGAAGACCACCTCTTCGTACTGGATTAAATTAGGGGTAGAAAACACATTATGTGCGGTATTATTAAAAAGGACCACTTTACTATTCTCATTATGAGAATGTTCAATGAGTGTGGTCGCTTCCGTTTCTATTATTGCGGAATCGGTATCGCCTAGCAATACTAACATCGGTGATTTAGAGATACGCGTTAAGGCCTGATCAATAGCCGCTTCACTAATTAGAGGTGCAGTGGGCATTCTGTATTGTCTTTTAAAACTTTCACCCAATTGGTAAGGAGGTGATTCTAAAATCACTTTGTTGGATTCGCCAATCAAACTCGCACCAAAAATGATGGCTCTTCCTCCATGAGAAAATCCATAAAGCGTTACCTCTCCATAGGCGTCAAAATGACTTTTATAGTACGCATAGACCGCTTCAATTTCCAATCCATTTTTCTTACCGGTACTTGCTTTATCTCCCCCACTTTCGCCTCTTGCTCTTAAGTCTAATAAAATAACAGAGTACCCTTTGGTATAAAAAAGAGACGCACGTTTTAACATATGGCTTTTATTCATGTTAAAGCCATGAACCATTAGAATGGTTCCTTTCTTCAATTTATTAGGAATGAACCACGAGGCGATATTAATGCTATCGGTTGTGGTTACATTAAATGCCTCATAGGTCAAATTAAAGTCATTGGGATTCGCACTCATCCCATCTAATTTAGGTATTCTATTTTCATAACGGGATTTCATTTTTTCTAAATTCATGGATTGTTGGGCATCTAAACGAGATGCAGATAATAGGCTTCCGATACACAGGATAAAGATTATTGATTTCATAATTTCTTGTTTTTAATAATTACTATTTATTTTCAACACCATTAAATACGGTTTGTTGGTGGGGCAATAATATTCGCTTTAATAACATAATTCATTAGGTTTGTTACCAGTAACATCTTTCTGGTACCAATGACTTATTATTGTTACCAGTGACATGTAGGAGCTATTTACACGTATATTTTTAACGCGATTTACTATCTTAAAGAATGATTATTTTGAATATCACAAAAAAAATAACGGCCCCTTTTCCGTATACCCGAGGTTTTATGGTGGAGATTTTTTCTACTTTAAAAGTGTGTGTATTAGCGACTCTAATTTTCTTTTTCTTCCGGCCATTTGGGTTGGAAAAAGTGGGTTCCTCGATTCTTTTAGGATTTGGATTCATTGTTTTCCTTTCAGCATTAATTAATATCGTGGTTTCCCTATTTATGGTGAGACCATTAATTAACGAAGAGAAATGGTCTGTATGGAAAGAGGTAATTAGATCCCTGGCATTTTTATGTATTAATATACTGGCAATTATTCTATTTACGAAGTACAATTTCGATATACATCTGAGTGCCTATACCCTAATTAAATTTATAGGACTTACCTTATTAATGGCGATCATCCCCATAAGCATACGAGTGGTTAGTATAAATAACTGGTTATTAAAAGATAAACTGAAGGAGGCACAACAGTTATCGGAAGTTTTAAAAGGTAGGAATGTGGACGGAAATACTGTGGTCATTGAATTAAAGTCCAATGTGGTTAATGAAATAGTTAAAACTACGAATAATGCGTTGCAATGTATTGAAGCGGATAAAAACTATATCACGGTAACAGAGCTTAAAGAAAACGAACCCAAACACCATTTACTACGCTTATCCATCATTAAAGCCATGGAACAAATTGAAGATGAGAACATTGTACGTTGTCATCGATCTTATGTCGTGAATTTAAAAGCGGTGACGGGTGTAACGGGTAATTCTCAAGGCTTAAAATTAGTCTTCAGTTCAGGGTTAAAACCTGTTCCGGTTTCTAGATCGTACAAAAAAGTAGTCACTGAGAAATTATCTTTATTCAAATAAGCCTATAAAATAGAAATAGCGGTTTGAAACCCTATTATTTGATAGAAGCTGAGTGTATGTAGTTGGGCAGAATCTGTGGCGAACAATTTTGGTGCTCTGCGAAATCAAAAATTTCGAACGGACGTCTTTTAGCTTCCCCTTTAGAAAGTCCTATTTTTCAATTTGTTCCTGTTCCATCTTCCCTCCTATTTATTGGACCATTTTTTTTGCTTTGAACCGTAGCTACCTTGCGTACATACATTGTATACCTAACTTTTGTTAACCATTGTGATGATCCTTATTCATCCTTCCGTAGTTAATTAAGTTCCTGGGTGTTTAGGGCTTCCGGATTCCAAATGAAATATTCTGATCCACAAATACTTGAACGGGGTAAATCACCCCATTTTGCTCCCGGATTCTAAATCTGGGAGCACCCAATCTTTCAGCAGCACTATCCACTAATGAAAATGTTTGGTTGTTAACTAATTCCTCAAATTCTTTCTAGTTCATTTTCTGTTCCTTATAAAATCCCTCCTTAAGAATCCATCCAATTACTCGGTAAATTTCATGTGAATTTACACGAATCTTTTCAACTTGCTATCCAATTTATTTTCGAGTATTGAATTCATTTCCCTCTATAGTGACTAACGCTTTACGGACGAAAAACAAGGGATTCAAACAAACTTCCTTCTGGGTTAGCCCTAACCAAACGTATAATTTTTCTTTTACAGATGGAGTTGCAAAATGGTAAGTTATCGCATTTTCTAGCCGGAATCAGCTTTCGATTTAAGACCTAAAACACCTATGACCTATACCGGGAATAGTTCCACATTTTATCTATTCAACCAATTCCTAAATAATTTTATTAAAATGGGTTGAGCTACAAAAACCATGATAAGAACCAATAGCGTTGTTAACACTAATTCAGTCAAGATTGGATTCACTCCCAATTCCAATAATTTTGGTTTACAGATAGGCATAATGGAGAAAATTAAGGGAACAATGGCAATCCATACTATGATTGCCATTTTCCATTTTTTTGGGATCTTCAATTCTTCCATTTTATCGATCCGTAATTTTTTTATAAGCCACTTTAATGGGCGATTGTAAAATAAAAAGTTCACTATCTTCTGTCGTATGGATCGTTATTTTATCCCTGTTACTTGTTTTCGTAAAACTATCCTTGGTCATTTTATTCCCATCCAATTCAATTTCACCTTTCATTAAATAGAATGAGTTAAAACTATTTGTATCTAAATCAATGGTGTGATTGCCTTTGGATAATTTAAAACGTTTAGCAGATATACCAGCAGCATCTGTTTGAATGGGTACATCTTGGCCAACATATTTTTTAATTTGATACGAATTTTCGTTTTCCCAAATAAAAGCATTTGCTTGATAATCCTTATAGTAAGGTGCTTTTTTTAACGATTTACTAAAATCAGGATCAAACCAAATTTGAAATGCCTTGGAACCTTTTAAATATTTTTCTGAATGTTGTAAGCCACTACCTGCTTGAATATGTTGAACCGCATCCGCAGGTAGCGGTGTCCACTTATTGGTTGCTGTATCAAAGTGCTCTAATCCACCTTCAAAAATAAAGGTTAATATTTCTATGCCTTCGTGTGGATGCATTGGAAAAGTTCCTTCTTCATTTGCTTCTACATTGGCCCAATAAATTAGGTTAGAATACAAGGGCTCGCCCGACAAAGGTTTGTTTTCGTGAAGACTTCCACCAAATAACGAAACGCTATGTTGCTCTTCTTTTGTTTTAATGTGTAATTTCATTTTATATAATTTTTTTGAATGATGTAATTTTGAGAAAGCCCAACTTGAACTACCTAAAAGAAGGGCAAGCATAGTATTTATTTTTATAAATTTTCTTCGGTTCATTTAGTCTGCATCTTCGCATTTGAAAGGTAGCTTTCATATGCCCAACCATAGGACGTGTATTGACCTAAAACCCCACCTAATTCCATCGATTTTTCATCTCTCCAATCGT
Source organism: uncultured Flavobacteriales bacterium (assembly GCA_913062955.1). Lineage (GTDB taxonomy): Bacteria > Bacteroidota > Bacteroidia > Flavobacteriales_G > Salibacteraceae > CAJXZP01. The sequence continues at coordinate 18,888 of CAJXZP010000035.1, forward strand.
GCATTAATTCGGCATTTACAGATGCCCAAGTGGTAACTTTAGCACCCACTTGTGTTAATCGCTGTATGGTCACCTCTTGCACCAATTTATTCCAAGTACCAGAAGCATCAATGACGGCATAAGGGTCGTAACCATCGCGCACTGCTGAAATAGCTGGGAATAATAAACAGACATCTGTGACTATTCCAGCCATAATTATTTTCTTTCTACCCGTTTTGTCAATTGCAGCTCTAAATTCAGGGTTATCCCAAGCATTAATTTCTCCCGGTCTATCTATAATAGTTGCATTGGGAACAATGTTTAAAATTTCTTGCCAAAAAGGACCGTTTGGCCCATCTGCCATACTGGTTGTAATAATTACTGGTATTTGTGCGATTTTCGCCATAGTCGCTAACCCCTTTAAATTATTTTGTAAAAGGATGGGGTCAATGTCTCTAACACTTGACAACAAACCTGTTTGATGGTCTATGAGTGTTAATACGGCATTTTCTTTCGTTAAAAATTCGGTAAACCTATTATTTGAATTCATTCTGATTGTATTAAATATTTATTAATGTATAGGGGAAATTCCCCTAGGAGACTTTTTGGGTAAATTTTTTTACGTTCTTATTTTAATTAAAATTTCGGAGACCAATTTGGCTTCATTTTCGTTTATGGCGTACAGGACTTTAATCAGTTCATCAATTTCTTTCGTGGCATTTTTCAACACAATTTTTCCACTTTCAGTAATATCGATATCCATTTGTCTTCTGTTTGTTTCACACAAACATCTTGTCACCCATTTCTTTAATTCCATTTTATCTATCAATCGTGTTATGTTACTTCCTTTGTCGATAACTTGCTCTTTCAGATAAGAAGCAGAAACAGGACGTTCATTCGCTCCATTTAATATTCTCAAAACGTTATATTGGACAGGGGATATATCATATGGACGTAAAACCGTTTTCAATTGATGCATATACCAACTATGAGTTGCTAATAAATTAATTGCAAAATCTTGGTATACATTAGTCACATCTTTCATTGTATAGGTAATTATCTCCTAGGCAAATGTATGATATATTTCCATATCCTTAGTAAAATCACAATATATTTATTTTCCGACCTATTATGGAGGTAAATGGCGTTCCTGCACACCTCCTATAGCGCTGGGTATTCGATGGGTATTCATTATTTCCGAATTCAGAGCTTATAACCGTGTGATTTGATAATTCTAACTGATTTTCAAGCTTTGCTACACTCCATGTATAGAGATCTTTTTTTATACACCGATTTATCCTTGTTCAAATCAAGCGCATAGGAATTCCAATTTATGATATTGCTCACATTATAACTTAGCGAGCGAATTTTAACAAAGCCACATTTCTTTAGCAGTTGTTTTAAATTAATTCGGTCATACATCCATTGATGCGTTTGGCCTCTTCTTTTTGCACCACCAAGCAATAATCTTTCAAAAACACTTTGTAATTTCATTTGCCTTGCTGTGCCCACGGATTGTTCTTGAACACATTGCCCCACAATGTTATCAATGAAATTGTCGTGTTTTTCGTTCTCATTTTCATTGGCATCACATTTGGCAATATGATCAATTAATTCTAAACATAAAATTTCCATATCCGGAATAACAATACGTTGAATACCCCCTGGCTTCAAGACGCGCATTATTTCATTCTGGAATTTCTCCGCTTGTGGTTTGGGGATATGCTCTAAAACATGCGAATGATACACCACATCGATGGAATTATTTTCAAATGGAATCCCTTTTTTAAGGTTATGTACCCTAATATTATCAGGTAAAGAGTTGTAATATTTTTTTCGGTTTTCATCAAAAAAGGGCAATGCCATAAACTGTAATAGGCTATTGCATTTTATTTTATGATAGATCGACCAATCAATATTGATGACATCACTGGAATTGCTCGTTTTGTCACCGCATCCTAGGTTTAATATTTTCATGATTGTATTCTTTAAATAAAAAGAACACAAAAATTATGAAAATTACACAACCTTATGACAATCAATTACTTAGCTCGCGTCTGATTTTTCAATTGTCCCATTTTGGTACAAATACCCAGATAGAAATTTAATAAACTCCATCATTTCCAATTTATGGATAGGTAAGGAATCTTATTTCATGGTCACGTCCAATCCTTAAGCTACGATTAAAAACGGACTACATTAGTAAGGACCCGATTAGTAAATTTGAAAATCTAAAGATAGATGTCCAGCTAGCCAAAACACGCCAAATATTGGGCGATGTATTACCTATCCAAAACAAGGATTAAGAAGAGTATTTGGCAATTAAGTTCGTCAAAAACTCCTGATGCTCTTTACTCAGCCCCTCCGGAAAGGTAATCCCTAAGGAAGATTCCGACAATTTAATATGATCCAATTCACCTTTCATGATGATTTTGATTTTTTTGAACTCTTTATGAAACCCGATCGCATCAAAAGCTTTGACTTTATTTCTTCTGAATCTTCCCATTTATTACTTATTAATTTATTGAATCCACTTTCGTAGAAAATATACGGACCCGCTAGTTGTCTTAGTCCAAGTCTTAGTCTTAGTCTTTTGCTTAGCCCTAACCTTCTACCTTTGGTCTATTGACTTTTCGCATAATAATCCGGGTGCCTTTGTCGTAAAAAATATAACTCCACACCCAATTAATAAACACGACCAGTCGACTTCTAAAATCGACCAGTAACATCAGGTGAACAAACATCCAAGTTAACCAGCCAATAAAACCGCCAAATTTAATGAAACTTAAATCGACCACCGCTTTATTTCTTCCAATGGTAGCCATAGTTCCTTTATCGTTGTAAACAAACGGCTTCATTTCTTTTCCTATAGCCACCCTATTGAGGTTCTTGGCCAAAAATGATCCTTGTTGTTCCGCTACAGAAGCCAACATCGCATGGCCATTTGGATTCTCATCCGTATTCATTTGCGCTATATCGCCAATGGCAAATACATGATCCAAACCTTTTACTTGATTGGTATCATCTGTAATTAACCGACTCGCTCTGGATTTCTCAACATTTAGACCTTTTGGTGATTGTCCGCTGATCCCAGCGGCCCACACTAAGGTATTGGTTTCAAAATTCTGATTATTGCAAACTACTGTCTTCCCATCAAAATCTTTCACCATGGTATTCAACCAAATATTGATTCCACGGTTTTTAAGGTACTCTGCCGATTTTCTGGAGGCATGGGCACTCATATTACCCAGGACCTTGGGACCGGCTTCTAAAATGTGTATTTGCATTCTTCGAATATCTAGGTCTGGATAATCTTGGGGTAGTACTTGGGTTTTCAACTCTGCCAAAGCACCCGCCACTTCTACACCCGTAGCCCCAGCGCCCACAATGACAAAATTCATTAATCGCTCCCGTTCTTTGAGGTCGTTGGTATTTAATGCCTCCTCAAAATTTTGAATAATGAGCGAGCGTAAATCCAAGGCTTCGGTTAAGCTTTTCATGGGCATGGCATATTTTTCAATATTGGCCATTCCAAAGAAATTAGACGTAGCTCCAGTAGCAATGATCAAATGATCAAAGTGTAAATTACCAATACTCGTCTGGACCTCTTGTAGGTCCGTATCAATATTTTGAGTTTCCGCCATTCGGAAATAGAAATTCTTCTTTCCTTTAAATATTTTCCGAATGGGGTAAACAATAGAATCAGGTTCTAAACCACTACTGGCTACCTGGTATAAAAGGGGTTGAAAAGTATGGTAGTTATTTTTATCTAAAAGCACCACTTGATACTTGGAGCTGTCTATTTTCTTACAGAAACGTAGACCGGCAAATCCACTGCCAATCACAACAATTCGGGGTAGATCAATGTCTGGAATATTCATCCTTAAATTTAAGTCCGTTAAAAATCGCCCCAAAATTAGGGTTTCTTTTTGGTTATTTGATGAATAAAATTGTTTTTTTAGCCTAAACTAAAACATCTCATATATAATACCTTACTCCCTTTCAGGTGTTTCATCCTCCAATTTATTCCCTTCGGGATCATTGGTGGCTTTTTGAGCTTTAATCTTGGCCTTTAATTCTTTCAGCTTTTGTTCCCTACTATCCTTTGATTTTCGCAGCTTATTCTTTTTCTGCGTCATTAATTTAGAATGCTTCGACTTATTTTTGGTATTCTTTTCCCTATTTGATTTTGCCACAATACTTTAACTAAAAATTTGATTCTTATTCTATAAAATTTACTAATCTCTTATTTGTCAATTCTTTAATAATAGAAAATTATCTAAAACATTGTGAATCAACCCAATAAATTCCTTACCTTTTTATCCCGCCAATTTTTAATGATTCACACATTCTAAATTATACTAAACTATATAAAAATGAAATTAAAACTACTCATCCACAAATTACGGAACGAAAATTCAAAATTAGGTGAAGTTACCCGAGAAATCGAAAGTGACATCAACTATCACACCTATGACAATGAAAAAAAACTAAAAGACTACTTATCCCAGAAATTGAAACAAAAAGGGATGTTAACCAGTTTCGTGGATTTGCTCGCTACTCAAGAACTGATTAATTACCAAGTAACGGAAACTTAAAGCCTAAAAAAGCCGGTTATTTCTAAGCGACTATTTTTGAAAGTATACTCTTTATTTCTTTTTGTAAGTGATTTCACCCAATTCTACGGCTATCCCTACTCGAGCTAGAATAGTAAATATAAAAGCTCCCATGGCATAAATCGCTAGGGTGATGGCTATCTCAATAATGGAGGGCGTATATTCTACAATTTTACCCCATTGACCAGGAATAAAACCAAGGATAATTAATCCAAACCCTTTTTCTACCCAAATCCCTACAAACAGCATCAAACAGGCAACATTTAGAAATTTCGCATGCCATGTGTTAACGGCCAAAATACCGGTCGCTACCACATTTAATAGAATACCGGTCCAGATCCATGGAACCAATATCTAATGCCCATCTAATCCAAAAAACAGGTACTGTGCACTCATACTATGATGTGTTGGGAAATAGAACTCTTTAAATAACTCAGAAATCAACATGATCAAATTTATCTGTGCTGCTATGGTAACGACCATCGAAATTTTATGAATGGTTTTTTTGGTAATTTCATATTCAGTCCATTTACGAATCATACCCAGGATCAAAATAATATCTTTTAAAACATAGGTGGGTAATACTCGCATTACCGCAGCTGAAGCTACCCCATAACCCAGACAGTCCTAATGTTCATTGGGAATAATTAGCGTGGATTAAATCAGGTTTATTCCGGAATCCCCATAGGAAACGCATACAAATAACCGACAACAAACGTTTGTAAACGTTTACAAGTGACTAGTAAACGACTACCAACCGACTATTTCATTTTGGGCTTTCCATATTTGCATCGTCCAACCATTCCAATCAGCTGTAGGGAATTACGACATTTAAACATTTAATTTCAAATATTTAAAACCTTTATCATGAACCATTTAAGAAACAAAGTACAGTTAATCGGACGATTAGGTCAAAACCCAGAAATCGTGAACTTAGAAAGCGGAAAGAAACTCGCCAAATTCTCTATCGCCATTAACGAAAGTTACAAGAATCAAAAAGGCGAAAAAGTAGAAACGACCCAATGGCACAATATTATTGCTTGGGACCCTATGGCTACCATAATCGAAAAGTACGTAACAAAAGGCCAAGAGATTGCCATTGAAGGTAAATTGAACACCAATAAATTTGAAGATAAAACGGGTACTACTCGTTATGTAACGGAAATTGTTGCGAACGAAATCCAAATGTTTAGCAAACCCAACCCGGCTTAATACATCCCGTATTATAGAAAATAGCCATTCAAATCATCGGATGGCTTTTTTTTTAGAAAAATCCACTATTCCAAATTCTCAGCTATCAGATTATTTATAGTTTTACCTCGGATTCAAAAACGACTATGAAACGAAACAAACATTATCTAATCCTATTATTGGCTACCCTTATTGCATTTGGCAATACCCTGAATCATGGATTTGTATTAGATGATCAAGCTATCATTTCAAACCATATACATGTTCAAAACGGTTTGGATGGCATCTCTGAATTAATGACCACCAATTATTTACATGGAGTTCAAGAATTCAATGATGGTTTATATCGTCCGTTAACCCCGGTACTATTTGCGATCCAAACAGAATTTTGGCCCAACTCCTCTTTTCCAGGCCACCTATTAAACTTGCTGTATGTACTCCTAACCGCCTGTGTCATTTATCATCTGCTCATTCAGGTTTTCAAGAGTTCGAAAGATTTTGCCTTAGGACTCACCGTTCTCTTTTTGGTACTCCCCATCCATACCGAAGTGGTGGCCAATATTAAAAGTAGCGATGAGTTATTGGCGCTATTCTTTGTGCTTTCAAGCCTGATTTACTGGGGTAAGTATCTAAAAACCCAGAACATAAAAGACCTATTGATTGGATCAATTTTATTTTTTATTGGTCTCTTTTCCAAAGAAAGCACCTTTGCTTTTGTAGGAATTATTCCCGTAGTATTATTTCTAAATTTCCCGACACAGCGGAAGTCCTTAATTCATGTTACTGGAATTTTAGCCGTTCTTGGAGGGATTTTTCTATGGATTAGGAAATCGGTATTAGATTCCATGCCTAACCCTGTAGATGAAGGCAGTTTAAGTGCTTTGAATAATTCTATTTTGAGTACGGATGTCTTTATCGAAAAAATAGGGACCGCATTCTGGTTACAAATTTTATACATTACCAAAGCGATTGTCCCCTATTCGCTCCAACACGATTATTCATTTAATGAGATCCCCGTGGTTTCGCTAGTTAGCATTCCGGGCATGTTAGGTTTGTTATTCCTTTTAAGTCTCGCCTATTTTGCTTGGAAGTATTGGAAAACAGCTCCTTTGATTACTTCTGGAATCACATGGTATTTTGGATCATTATTGATTGTTTCCAATATCTTTTTTCCCATTGGAGCCACATTTGCCGAACGTTTTTTATATGCCCCTAGTTTTGGATTAGTTTTAGTGTTTTTAGGCGTAGTGACACAATTAAAGCCAATGGATATACGGCTGGCCAAAACACCCCTTTGGGTGGGTATGATGGTGTGTACCCTTGTTTATTTAGGAGTTACCATAAATCGAAATGCAGACTGGAAGGATAATTATACGCTATTCGCAGCCGATTATTCCAAACTACAGCAGAGTGCACGGGGGAATTACAATTATGGCTCGGGGTGTCAAGAAAAATTGGAGGAGACCAAAAATATTCGTAAACGAAATACACTTTTAACGGAAGCCATCACCGCTTTTAATCAAGCTATTACCATCTATCCAGATTACTGGGATGCATACAATAATTTAGGTATGGCATATAATTCGCAAAAAAACTACGCAAAAGCCTCTGAGGTGTATACGAATCTTACCTTAAAAAACCCGGGTTATTCCAAAGCGTATTACAATCTCGGATTAAATTCCTTTTTAATCCAAGACTATCTCACCTGTAAAAAGGCTTTTGAACACTACAACACTTTTCATAACCAAAATCCAACATCTTGGTATTTGATTGGCATGAGTTATGGCCATTTGGGCGATTTTGAGCAAGCAATCCACTTTCTAAATCAATGTATTGCTTTGCAAGAAAACCATGTGGACGCCTTACTTATGCTAGGTAAAGCCTACGGTATTCAACAAGATTATGTAAAAGCTGAATACTTCTTACGAAAAGTATTGCAATTCAGCCCAAATCACCCGGAGGCTATGCAAAGCTTAAATGCCACCTTAGCATTCAAAAACGCTTCTAATCCTTCTTAATTGCTATGAAAAAGTATATTCCTCAATTCCTGATTCTTATTTCGGTATTTGTATTGTATTCCAATAGTTTGAAAAATGGTTTTGTATTGGACGATTTTTCCGCCATTGTAGAAAACCGATTTGTACAAGCCGGTACCGATGGTTTAGGAGATATTTTCACTACCCATTATCGTGCGGGTTATTGGGCTAGTCCCGGAGATTTGTACCGGCCATTGGTACTCGCCTCCTTTGCTATTGAGCACCAAATAAGTGACGGTACTCCCTTTATCCATCATTTTATTAACGTGTTGATTTATGGGTTATTAGGCCTTTCCCTATTCGCTTTATTACAGAAATGGTTTCCAAAACAAAATCATTGGATCCCGTTTATGATAACAATGCTTTTTTTAGCCCATCCCATTCATACCGAAGTAGTGGCTAATATTAAAAGCAGAGATGAATTAATGAGTTTATTCTTCCTTATTTCTAGCTTATTGGTCCTTCAAAAATACATCGCTAATAAAACTGTTGGAAACCTGATAGGGTTGTCGGGCTTGTATTTTTTGGCTTTGTTATCGAAAGAAAGTAGTTTGATTTTTTTAATGGTGATCCCGGTTTCCGCATACTTTTTTAATGCGAGCAACAAAAAGGAATTAATTAAAATTAGCTCGGCTCTAATAGTGCCTGTCATTATTTTCTTGGTCATGCGGCACAATGCTTTAATGGATCAATCTGAAATTAAATCGTTGGGAATTTCCTTATTATCTGAAAACCCAATAAACAAACTTCTGTTAGCGGGTTATCATTTGATGTTGTACCTCTATAAACTTATTATCCCCATTAATTTATCCTCTCAATATCCCGAATTCTCTCAAGGTCCCTCCTCCTTTGCAACCGCTATAGGGATGGTTGGATTGCTGGTTCATTTAGCCTTATTGTATTTCGGTATTAAATGGTTCAAAGAGAAACAGATTTTGGGGTTTGCCATCCTATTCTACCTATTCACTCATTTTTTACATTCCAATATCCTTTTGACTATTGGCACCCAATTTGGAGAACGCCTTTTATTCACCCCATCTATTGCATTTACGCTCCTTACCGGATTTATTTTCATTAAATATATACAACCGAAAGGGAACAAAACCATGTGGATAGCCGCTATCATTCTGGGGGTATTCTATACTGGAATAACGATTAAACGGAATACCGAATGGAATTCGAATGCGACTTTATATGCTGCGGATGTTCAAAAACAACCCAACAGCTGTATGTTAAACTATTGGCAATCTTTAGAGCTTACCAGTGAGAAAACATTGAATAAACTGACTTCAAACCAACGTACTCAATCGTTAAATGAGGGATTAAAATACGTGTTAAAATCGTTGGAATTAAACCCCAATTATGGCGAAGCTTTAAGTCAAACGGGATTGGTATATTATAAAATGGGGGAAAATGAAAAAGCCCTACCTTACTACGAAAAATCCATGAATCAAGGTAAAGGCGGTGTGAACACATTAAACAATGTAGCCGCTATTTATTTTGGAATGGGAGATTTGAAAAAAGCCAAATCGTATTATGAAAAAACGGTGGCTATTAACCCTTACCATAAAGATTGCTGGGGCAATTTAGGAATTACCTATGCGCAATTAGGAGAGTTCGAATCGGCTGAAAATGCCTTTAGGAAAGCATTGAATTTGAATCCCAACAGCGGTCAAATCCATTTTTATTTAGGCATGACTTTAAACCAAGTCGGCCAAATAGAGGAAGCTACTCAAGAATTTAAAACGGCCTTTGAATTAGATCCTAGTTTACGGAAATAATATATACTGCGGATTTACGCCCATGGAGTAAACATTGGAATCCTGAAAGTTGTAAGAGAATTGTTTCAATTCTCCAGGTTGAACATAGTCTTTCGTATCGGTAATATATACCTTTTGATTATTGACTTCTAGTCCGTAAAAATTACTTCCTTTTTGAACCGTCAGCATTTTATTTAACCTTCCGTCTTGGTATCTAAATAAATCTCCATCCAAGAAATAAGTCGCCTGATTAATGGAGTCGTAAGCCATTTTTAATGGGTTTCTTTCGGTCTGGAACTCATATTCTAGGTAAGTTGCATCCACTAACAAATCAATTCGATACAAACCGTTTTTCGCCAGCACCATTAATTCTGAAAACGAGGTAAACCTAAAATCCACGATTCCACTGGGTAATTGATACGATTTGATTTGAGATTTAGTGGGAATATCAAACATATTAATCACACTATCCTTTTTATTTAATACCAAAACCAAGGACTTCCACTTCTCAATATTTTCATTCCAACCAGTGGATGGGATAGCACCGGTTATTTGTTGGGTTTCCAAATTCACCTCCCAAATTTTATTGGCATACAAATCTGTTACCCAAGCCACTTGGGGTTGTGTACTCACAATTTCCATTTGACGGGGCGATGTAAATCCAGTAATTGTAGAAATACTGGTAAAATCAGGCATCGTTACCACTTCCATTTTACCCGAATTATTCACCACGATATACCCGAGGCTATCCGAAATCAGCATACTTTGAGGTACGTCTCCTAGCGGAAAGCCATTCACATTTTTAAACACCTCCTGTGCACTCGATTCCGATTCTAAATCCACTAAGGAAATAGAACCATTCCCAAACATAAAGTTCCCTTCATTGATTACAATTACCGAGGTAGCCTCCGGAATTTCCACATATCCGGTATCTCCTTTAGGTCCGTAATCATCGTAATTTTTAGTACAACTAGATATCCCCAGAGTTAGGAGAATACCGAATAAGCCGATTACCTGGTTTTTGATAGTTGAAATGACCGTTCTCATTAATCCAACATGTATTTAATGGAAACATTCATATTAATTCCAGGCATGGCTCTATAGGCAACCGACATGTATTCCTTTCCCAATACATTATTGACGTCCAATTGCACATGAAACCATTTATTGTTTTTGGTACTAAATTTTGCGCCTCCACTTAAATTCACCAAATCATACGTGGGTAAATAAGCCGAATTTGAAGTGGTGATGTATCTAATTCCAGTAAACGAATAATTAGCTTGTAGCCAGTAATTTTTATAATCAGATCGAAACAACCAATTGGCCATATGACTCGGTGTGTAAATCAATTGTTTATCTAACGATTCGTCCGAAACATCTTTGTTAATAGCTTTCACATATTGGTAACCCGACTGGAAACGAAAGCGCCAATTTTGCGTCTTTTTTAACAAAGTTAAAGAGGCATCTATTCCGCTATGTTCTACGGTTTTAATATTCTGGGCCTCCCAATAACTCTTATCTGAAGGTTGCCATAAAACCCAATTCTCCACTTGTCCGTAAAACCCTGCGACCTCCAATTCATACGTCATAAATCGGAACAGTCGCCCCTCATTACGCGCGTTTAACTCCCCATTTACCGACTTTTCAGGTTGGAGGTTAGGATTTCCACCGGGAACCCAGTACAAGTCATTTAGGGTAGGGAAATGCACGTTTTTGGAAGCGTTCACCCCAAAGACCAATTTCTCATTTTCGAAAGGTTTAAAAGCTATACTTCCCATGGGCAAAAACTCGAAATTTTCATTATTCCAAGTAGGTTGAATATATACTCCAAAATCCCATTTTTTATAGGGTTTTCCATTTACCCCTACTAAAAAAGAGCCCTGTACCTGATCCGACTTATCTCCATAATTGGGATTATTGGCAACCGAATATTCAAATAATCCCATCAGCTTAACGCTCCATCTCTCATTTAATTTCTTTACATAATCCTCTCGCACTTGAACCCTTTGATTCACCGTAGTCGAATTTATATCTGAATCCGGATCTTCATAGTGTAATTTATTCCAGGTATAACCGACCACCAGTTTTGACATTCCCTTTTTCACATAATGTTTCCAACCCAGTTGGGATGAAAAAAGCCGGTCCTCTTGGGTTTCCTTGGATGGATTTGTGGCGTACATTAATGCGGGTAAATTTCGATCGGTATGGGTTCCCAAAATCATTAGGTCTATTGTGTTTTTCCAATTGGGCGTGATTCGAAACGATTGCATGATGCCTTGCATTTTTTTTTCACCATGATTTTGGGTTTGGGTTGGATACTCCTTTTGAGCGATGTTTCGGTATTCAAAATTATTCGCAGCCGATTGAAAAATATACCGGGTTACGGACTGCCATTTTTCTTTACTAAAGGCGTATTCTCCTTGCGCGGTTAAGGAGTTAAAACTGCCGTAAGAAATCCCTAAATTTCCAGTATGGCCCTGTTTTTTTCTTTGACTATTGGTTTGTAACATCACCCCTCCACCAATGGCTCCGGGGCCCTCGGTAAAACTGGTATTCCCAAACTTGAGTCCTACCCCATCGAATAAAAACACCGGTAAAATATTTAAATCACTTTGTCCCAAACTTCCAGGACTTATATCCAATCCGTTGACATAAATTTTGGTATGTGAGGAGCTCATTCCTCGAAAAGTAGGCGTTTGAATATTGGACGGGCCGTAATCTTTAATAAAAACCGTACTGTGGTTTTTGAGAACTTCCCCAATGCTTTGGGTACTCGATGTGATTAAAATTTCGGGCGTTAATTGTTTCGATTGTAAGGCGGGTATTTTATACGCCTTTTTTGCAGCTATTACAATCTGAGTTAATTGAATGGAGTCGGGTTCTTGACCATAAGAGGACGTTCCGGTAGTTAAAACAAACAAAGCCATTGCAGCACTTTTCCATCCGTTGTAAAAAACGGATTTAAGTAGAAACAATGGCTTTGAATGCATCATATTATTGTTTCAATATCTTTTGTAGGAATCGTTCTCCTTCCACTGAAATTTCGACCAAGTACATTCCTTTTGGAAGGGAAGAAATATTAATTTCCGAATTCGTGATTTCTGAAGTCATTACCAATCGACCTTGAATATCACGAATAGCCAAACTACCTGTTTCGATTAATCCAGATACCTTGATCCAATTACTTGCCGGATTGGGGTACACAGAAAGCCCAGGAGTTTCTGTAGGTTCCATACCGGTGGTAAATGAAATATCGACTACTGCCACCGCATCTAGGTCAAATCCACCCGAACCAAACGAAGTCGGAAAGGGATCATTAATCATTCTACCATAACTATCATAAGAAGCATATGCAGGATCAATACTACCTACGACATCCGTAATTTTAATATGCGTAATGGCATCTACATCTAATCCAACTACGGTATCCATTTCGCTTAAATCGAAAGGGGTACCGTATTGAATTCTATACTTACCGGCCAAATTGTATAAGTCACGGGCATCCGTAAATCCAAAGGGATGCGTTTGGGTATCCGTTTGGGTATACGACTGACTTGGAAATCGGAAAAAACTCACGCCATCCGAACTCACCTCCACAAAGGCCAATTCTAAAAAATGCCCCCCATTACTCTGATCTACCAATCCATTTTCAAAAACGGCAAAATCAAATCCAGGATGATTTACAATGGGGTAAACTAATTCAATAATGACAAACCCGCCATCCCCTAAACTAAGCACATCACCATCAGGCGCACCATATACACTCGCTTCTGTACCTACATCTGCCAATGGACTATTTGAATTTGGTAAATGTTGTGGTCCTCGAGTTACCGTACAACTTTGTACCCATGCTGCGACAATTGACGAATCTTTATGAATAGCCGTAGTTCCCATTGAGTCTGCGGCAGGCGCAAAAGGCCATTGAGCCATAAGGGATGTACTTAACAACACGCTTAAGGCAATTCCTAATATTTTTTTCATATCAAAAAAGTAGTCCATTTAGAAATCTAAATGGACTACCAAATTAAAACTTATTGAACAATTAATCTCTGTGTAAATACGGTTCCCTTATCGATATAAGTGACCACATAAACGCCTGTTTCTAAATCTTCAATACGAATAACGGTTTGGTTGGTTACCTGATACGCTGTTAATTGAAGCGCTCCTTTCATATCAAAGATTTGAACCAAATCAATGACTCCATTTTCAGATTGAATAGAAATTTGGTGGTGTGCTGGATTTGGGTATACCTGCGCTTCCGCTCGGGTAAATTTTGCAATCGAAGTACTGATTCCATTAAAGTTATCCATTGCAAAAAATGCAGGCGTATTTATTCCCCACTTCCCTGCATCCGATGAATTCAAGGTAAAAGTTAAACTATCCACTGCCCCTAAAGAAGTAAGGTCAACCCATTGCCAAGTATCCAAAATATAATCCTTAGTATTATCTGAATTTCTAAAATCAGCTAAGTAAAAAGAGACGGTATCCGAATTCATTACGCCATTGGTAAATCCTCTAACGGTAAGCTCAAACCAATCCGGATCGTTACCGGTAGCTCCACCAAACTGCTTGGCAAAAGTATCTCCATCTCGCATACTGTTATACGCAAAAGTGGAATTAGTAACGTAAAATCCTGTTACTATTTCATTCGCTGCAGCACCCGTTAATAGCACACGTGAACCATCTTGAACAACCGCATAATTAGAAGAGTTCAATACTCCCATAGCGGGTTTGGCACTGTATATATTTCCAGAACCAGAAGTAGTAGAATCTGTGATATTTGAAAATGCAAACCCTTTATTCCAATATCCCCCATAAGAAGTGGTAAATGAATTAAAAAATTCAGCCTCTCCATCCGGTGCCCAAGAAACGAAATTAGGATCGTTTGGTTTACCCAACATATCGCTTCCATTCCAAACCGAATCAGCAGTAGTAAAACCAAAATCTTCCATATCTATTAAAGCACCTCCATCAGAAAGCACGTCATCCATACAGAAAAAAGACGGGGTATTCATTCCTAAAGAACCCGTATCTGAAGAATTTAAGGAGAATACCAAACCACTTACATTTCCTAAAGAAGATAAATCTACAAAGGTCCAATCGGTAATGATGTAATCATTTGCATTATTGGCATCCTGAAAATCCGCTAAATAAAAATCAACGGAATCTGGCAATATATCTCCATTTTCATCAAAGGCTTTAATCGTAAGTTTAAACCAATCTGGATCATTTCCGGTAGCTCCTCCAAATTTTTTGGCAAAAGAATCCCCATCTCGCATACTCATTGCGGCATAGGTTCCGTTGGTTAAATAAATTCCAGCAACACTCGTATCTGCAGCTCCATTCTTAAACTCAAATGCAGAATTGTTTTGACTCACTAAATAAGTTAATGAGCCATTATTTCCAATTCCGGGAACAGCACTCCATAAATTTCCAGCACCGGATGAAATGGTATCCGTATGAGAGGAAACCGCAAACCCACCGGACCAATACCCAGGTAATCCCCAAGTGATATCCCATACATTCAAAAATCCAGCATCCCCACTTTCAATAATGGAGGTGAAATTCGTGTTATTGTTTGATCCAGACAAATCCGATCCATCCCAAACAGATTCTGGAGCTAGATTAATGGATTCAAAATCCGAAACTTGTGCATTGATGTTTTGGGCATTCATCATTAATCCCAAAACGGCCATACCAGCCAAATTGTACATTTTCTTCATGTGTAGAAATTTTCTTTAGGTCACACGTATTTCCTACCTTGTTCATATTGAAATGGCAAGAAAAAAATCATCCTAAAATTTTTAAATAAATAATTAATAAAAAAATTAGGGATTCCAGAAGGACACAAGATATGTGGCAGAACGCCAGAGAGACTTGAACCCTTGCTTTTATCCCGAAAGCAATAAATTTTTACTAATGGCAGGTCTTCTGACTCGTTTCGTTTTTCTCAAAGCCTTCCCATCCTTTAACAGAACAGTGGCAGTATTGATCAACTTCAACACTTACAACGTGTTAATTGAAACTTACAGCTGCGGGAACAGTCTCCGGATTCCACGGAATTCCCTTTTAATCTCTTGCGAGAACCAAAAGCGCTGCGAAAGTAATAGAACTTTCCATATGGAAATTAAGAAGTTGCATTTTATTATTAAAAATAGACATCTGATTTATACACCTCATTTTTTTGTACAAAAAAAGGGCATCAATAAAATTGATGCCCTTCCTAAATTGTTGTAATTAATTAGCTTAGAAATTCCAACCTAATTTCAAATTAGCCATGGTAGAAGGATTAATATACCAATTTGAAGCCGTTTTAGTCTCCACGGTATCCAAACCATCCATTTCTCTTATCACTTTATTGCCTTTGTTATAAGCAAGGGCATAATTAATTTCTAAACCTAGATATAAATCTTTGGCAATGTAGTAATCAAAACCAGCAATCGCTCCAATCCCAAGGGTTAAACCATTTGCATAGTACCAATCTCCAGATGCACCACTCATGTCATTTTTCACCACATCGGTTACAATGGCATCGGCAGTATCTAATCTTTCGGAAGAAAATTTGTTGGCTCCATATCCAATAATAAGTTCTGATCCTACATACGGAGAAAGTCTCTTTGTTCCTTTAAAGTGACGTTCTACTCCTGGTCTGAACTGAATAGCCCATTCAAAAGCAACATTTTTCAAATCCTTTTCTTCCCCATCAGAATCTAGTTCCACAAACGGGGTAGAGAAATTCCTTAGGCCCACCAAAAAAGTACCTCTTGCGGCCATGTTCTCGCTCATCCAATTTCTATATTTTATACCTTGGTTTAAACCTCCAATAGAGCTTAATCCAAACATAGTCCCGCCATTATTGGCGTTAAAAATGGCGGTTGGGTCAAAAGTAATTTCTAAAGAATTCATCCCACCTTCGGGTTTAAAAGTGTCCTCTTGTGCTTGGGTTGTAGTCGCTAATCCAATAACGGCAGCCAAAATCAATACTGATTTTTTCATAATAATATGTTTAAGTTTTTAATCCTGTAAAGAAACATACAAACTAGAAGTCCATTTTAGACTTTTAAGGCACTTTTACCCCTTTACTTGTTGATAAGTCAAATTTTCTCCAAACGGATAAATGAAGTAAATTTGACTAATCTAATTCTCGAAAATGGCTTACCATTCATGTGTACACTGACATTCATTAACAATGCATCTGGAGTTTGCATTACCTCTAATCGGGACGAACATGTAAATAGAGGAATTAGCCAATTCCCTGTCCACAAAGAAATTAACGGACAACAAGTCACTTTTCCACAAGATCCTGTTGCGGGTGGCACCTGGTTGGCTGCCAGTTCAACCCAAAGAATAATGGTGTTATTAAATGGCGCATTTGAAAAACACAAACATCAACCACCTTATCGTTTAAGCCGTGGTTTGGTTCTATTGGATAGTTTTAAATACGACTCGCTGGAGCCGTTTAAAATGGCCTATAATTTTCAGAACATTGAACCCTTTACTTTGGTTCATTTCGACTTACAAAATCAGTGCATAGAAGAAGTCAGATGGGATGAAACCTCCCCTAGTTACACCACATTTAATTACGATTCCCCACATATTTGGTCCTCCACTACGCTTTACAACCCCCACACCATTCAACAACGAGAAACATGGTTTAGGGAATGGTTGCGACAACCGGATTTAGATCCACAGGACATGATGGATTTTCACCATTTCGGAGGGGGGGCTACCCATTCAAATAGCATACGGATGGAGCGCAACTCCTATTTAAAAACAGTAAGTATTTCTCAATTACACCAGAAACAACACCAATTTTCATTTATGCATCATGGATTACTGAATGATACTCAAATAACCACCCATTTGTAAAAGAAACCCGTACATAGATCCTTCGTATTTTATGGCTCTACTTACATTTGCCCTATAAATTTCAGACCATGACAAAACAATTGATAGAATGTGTTCCAAACATTAGTGAAGGACGCGATATAAATAAGATTAACGAAATTGCCAACATTGTGGAAACAGTACCAGGCGTTCGTCTATTAGATGTGGATCCCGGAGCAGCTACAAACAGAACCGTAATCACTTTTGTAGGTGAACCAGAACCTGTTATTGAAGCTGCTTTTCGTTTAATCCAAAAAGCAAGTGAATTAATTGATATGAGTCAACACTCGGGGGAGCATCCACGTTTTGGAGCAACCGATGTATGTCCATTGGTACCTATTGCTGGAATTTCCATTGATGAAACAGCCAAGTATGCGCATAAATTGGGCGAACGAGTAGGTACGGAATTAGGTATCCCTGGTTTTTTCTATGAAAATGCTGCGAAACAAGAAATTCGTAAAAACCTCGCAAATTGTCGTAAAGGAGAATACGAAGGTTTAAATGAACGTTTGAGTTCAGCGGATTGGGCACCCGATTTCGGTCCCTCAGAATTTAATGATAAAGTGAAAGGAACCGGAGCAACGGCCATTTCAGCGCGTGATTTTTTGGTGGCCTATAACATTAACTTGAACACGACCTCCACTCGTAGAGCAAATGCAATTGCATTTGATATGCGTGAAGCAGGACGTATTAAGAGAGAAGGAAATCCAATTACAGGTAAAGTTGTGAAAGATGAAAACGGGGACCCCGTTAAAATTCCAGGACAACTAAAAGCGGTCAAAGGAATTGGATGGTATATTGAAGAGTATGGAATTGCTCAAATTTCGTATAACCTAACTAATATTTCGATTACTTCGGTACACGAAGCTTTCGACAAAACTGTAGATGCCTCCCATAAGAGAGGTATACGTGTTACCGGTTCTGAATTAATTGGATTAATTCCATTACAGGCGATGTTAGATGCGGCAGATTATTTCTTAACCAAACAAGAACGATCTTTAGGTGTTTCCGAAGAGGAGAAAGTAAAAATAGCGGTGAAATCACTGGGATTAGATGACTTAAAACCATTTCACCCAAATGAAAAAATTATTGAATACGTACTTAGAGATGCCTCTTCAACGCCATTATTGAATATGGATTTACGTGCCTTTGCCAATGAAACTGCTGGGGAGTCTCCGGCACCAGGTGGGGGTTCAATTGCAGCATATGTAGGTGCACTTGGTATTTCATTAGGAACGATGGTAGCCAATCTTTCTGCCCATAAACGTGGATGGGATGAGCAATGGGAAATGTATTCTGATTGGGCGGTAAAAGGAGATCAATACAAAGAGAAACTTTTGACCCTGGTAGATGAGGACACCCATGCTTTTAATAAAATTATGGATGCTTTTGGATTACCAAAATCATCCAATGAAGAAAAAGAAGCACGCGTACAAGCGATTGAAGATGCTACCAAATATGCGATTGAAATCCCATTATTGGTCATGGAAACTTCTTACCAATCGATGGTAGTTATGGACAAAATGGTGGATGTTGGTTTACAAACTTCGTTATCGGATGCTGCGGTAGGAGCGTTATGTGCTAGAACAGCGGTAATGGGTGCGTACTTAAATGTAAAAATTAACGCAGGTGATTTAAAAGATGAAGCTTTTAAATCCAAAATGTTAAGCAGAGGTGCAAAAATTGAAAAAGATGCACTAGATTTGGAAGCCAGCATTTTAGCAAAAGTGAATGCTAAGCTATAATTTTCAAATACTATGAAGAACCTAATTTTTATCGCCTTATTGGCATTATTGACTTTCGGAGTTGGATGTGTATCTTCCATTTCTATTACTACGGATTACGACAAAGAAGCTGATTTTACGCAGTATAAAACCTTTGGTTTTCTAAAATGGAATGATGAAAGTGCGGCCATTGTGAATGATATAGATCGTAGACGGTTAGAAAGAGCGGTGACCACGCAGTTAGAATTGCGAGGGATGAAACGTATCGATGGTATGGGCGATACCATGATTGGTTTTCACGTAGTCGTTGAAAATAAAACGGGTACGACTTCCTATACCAACCACTATGGTGGAATGGGGTATTACGGAGGTGGATTTGGGTATGGCTATGGATATCCTTACGGAGGTTCAAGTACCACCACTACTTCTACCTATAGTTATCAAATTGGGACCGTAGTTATTGATCAATACGATAGTCAGTCCAAAAAATTGATTTGGGAAGGAGTCGCTCAAGGAGAGTTACAAAATGACAAATCAAAAAGGGAAGAACGTATCCAAAAAGATATGCAAAGAATGTTTGAGAATTACCCCATTGCAGCGGTAACAGCTTCAAATTAATATTTCACATATGAAAAGAAAAAAGGTGCATTTATAATGCGCCTTTTTTTATGTCTTAATAATCGTTAAACTCACTGCTATTCTGCATTTAAAGATTAAATTTGGCCTCCTTAAAAAATTTTAAACATGGATCAAACCGCACCCAACTATATACAAATTGCAAACAAATGGGCTCAAGAACCATTTGATATCGCTACTCAAAACGCTACCAAAGCCCTTATTGAAATGGGTGGAGATGCATTAGAGGAAGCATTCTATAAAAATATGGAATTCGGTACAGGTGGTATGCGGGGTATCATGGGTGTGGGAACCAATAGAATTAACAAATACACACTCGGGGGTGCTACACAAGCACTTAGTGACTATTTACTTCAATCTTTTCCGGAGAAAAAGCAAATTTCGGTGGCCATTGCATTCGACTGCCGAATTAATTCGGATGTATTCGCCCAATTAGTGGCAGATGTTCTTTCGTCTAATGGCATCAAAGTTTACTTATTTGAGTCACTTCGTCCGACCCCCGAACTTTCTTTTGCTATTCGTCATTTAAACTGTCAAGCAGGCATTGTTTTAACAGCATCGCATAATCCAAAAGAATACAACGGATACAAAGTATATTGGGAAGATGGCGCACAATTGGTACCTCCCCACGATAAAGGGGTTATTGATTTAGCCAACACTATCCAAATCAAGGATATCCAATTTGAAGGAAACCCAGAATTAATTCAACTCATTGGTAAAGAAGTGGACGAAGCCTTTCTGGAAGGTGTTATGCGTCAATCTTTAACCAATGAAGGAAAAGACAAGCTTAAAATTGTTTTTACCTCTCTTCATGGTACATCCATAATGGGTATGCCACAAGCTTTGGCCAAAGCCGGTTTTAGCGATGTAAGCATTGTCGAAGAGCAAGCGACTCCAGACGGAACTTTTCCAACGGTAATTTCGCCCAACCCAGAAGAACCAGAAGCCCTTTCTATGGCGATTGCTAAAGCCAATGTTTTAGGAGCTGATTTAGTTATTGGTACCGATCCAGATGCGGATAGAATTGGGATTGCGGTTAGAAACAACGCAGGCGAAATGCAAATCATGAACGGTAATCAAACCGCTTCTATGATGACTTGGTATTTGTTGAAAGAATGGAAAAAACAAGGAAAACTTACGGGAAAGGAATTCATTTGCCAAACCATTGTAACGACCAATTTAATGAATGACATTGGGGATGCATATGGGGTAGATACGGAAATCACCCTTACTGGATTTAAATGGATTGCAGAAGCGATTCGTAAAAATGAAGGGATCAAAACCTATGTGGGTGGTGGCGAAGAAAGCTTTGGGTATATGGTGGGCGATTTTGTGAGAGATAAAGATTCTATTTCAAGTGCCATCATTGTGGCTGAAATGGCTGCGCAAGCCAAAGCCAATGGATCTAGTTTTTACAATCAGGTACTTGAAATGTACACGAAATTTGGATTGTATCATGAAGGCCTAGTGTCTATTGTGAAAGCGGGAAAATCAGGGAGTGAAGAAATCGGTCAAATGATGGCAGACTTACGGGCTAACCCTCCCAAATCATTAGGGGGATCTGCGGTCATAAAAATGGATGATGTAAAATCGGGTGAATCGAAAGATTTAGTCTCCGGGACCACTACTCCATTAGATTTACCTTCTTCTAATGTCCTTCAATTTTACTTAGAAAACGGAGGAAAAGTAACGGCTC
>CAJXZP010000036.1 GCA_913062955.1 uncultured Flavobacteriales bacterium
ATAGGTTTAAGATTTGTTAATGACTATTCGGGCAATGCCTAACTTTGTAAAATGTCACTATTTGATGCATTACCCACTAAAATGAACTTGCCGCTTCTACACGGTAAGGCTTGGTATGATTCCGGTTTTTTGAGCCATTCGGAACAAGAAAAACTCAAGAATCATTTATGGAAATCCTATCATTGGGAACAACCGGAACTCACCGTGTTTGGGAAATCTCATCCTATTCCACGATTGGCTGCTTGGATCGCCCATAAAGACGTAGGTTTCGATTATTCGGGTGTAAAACATGAGTTGCAAGCGTGGACAGAACCCTTATGGCAAATCAAACAAAAAATTGAAAGTGCCACTGGGGTAACGTATAATAGTGTGCTTTTAAATGCTTACCGAGATGGGCATGATAAAATGGGGTGGCATTCAGATAATGAAAAGTCGTTAGGACCAGACCCACTCATTGCGTCTTTAAACTTAGGGGTGGCTCGTAGGTTTGATTTGCGAAACATGAAAGATCCTACGGATGAGGTGAAGCTGCAAGTAGAATCCGGGAGTTTGCTTTTTATGGGACCCGGGATTCAAACGCATTACAAACATCAAGTACCCCAACAAAAACGCGTGCAGGGATTACGAATAAACGTGACCTTTAGGCAGGTATTTAGTGAAGTGTAAGTTTTTTTGTAATTTCACCCTACCTAAAATATACTTTACATACGATGAAACGTTACCTGATTACACTCTCACTCGTGACCTATTTTTTTACCGGAAATGCGCAAAACTGGAGCCTGGTTATGCCTAATGACACTTTGGTGTATGAAAGTGTAGCCCCAATGAACCCTTATTTACATACCGTCTGGGTAGATAGTATCATTTCAGATCGTTTGGGTGATGTCTATTATATGAATAGAATTGCTCCTGGTATTGTGATAGATACTCTCCCTTATGACACCACAAATACATGCGTCAAGGATAATTGGTTTGGTTCTAATATACTTGTTAGAGAGTTAACCAAACCTCAGTTTTGTGGGGCTAAGATTAGTCGTTTCACCGATAGGTGGGAGATTGATTACTCCAGTAGACGTTATGTGATTTTCCCGAAAGAGAATGTGGGAAGTATTTGGTTGTCAGATTCAATAAGTGGAGATTCTATGATGGTCTTAGCTGAGGGTTTTGAAACCATAAACCTTTTTGGAATTATGGACTCTGTAAAATCGTTCCAATTTCAAGGTGAAACCTTCAAATTAAGCAAGAATTATGGGTTTATTGATCAAATTCATTTAGGCTCAATGTATCCTGAAGAATATGAATTGGTAGGGGTACACAATAGATCATTAGGAGTTGTAATTCCTATGGGGGAAGATTTCTTTCATTACAATGTGGGAGATAAATTTTATCGGTTTGAGGGTAGTGTGAGTTCCGATGGTCCAAATGGGAGTTACTTTAAAAGAAAGGTGACAGAAAAATCGCAAGTGGGTGATACTTTGATATATGAGTATGGTAATTATGAAATAAAGTATTGGCCCAATATGAATCCGATGTTAAATGCTTTTCCTAACACCCTTTCAGAAGTACGGCCCATATTTATTGGCAATGGAGGGTTTGATAGTAGTTATTTGGAAACGCTTCTTGTGCAGGTCAATCTTTACCAAGATTATCACGGTGAGATGGTTAAATTTAACTCGGAAGGTGGAGGTTATTGTCTACAAGACACAGTTTTGTTAGAATATGAGATCACTGGGCCTTTTTGTGACTATACTACTGGGTTGGAACCTAGGTATGAAGGTTATAATTTCGGTTTGGACACATATATTAACAATCTTAATGGGTATGTAAAAGATGGCATAGTAGATGGAGATACCACTTTAAGCGTTAAAGAAACCATTGCTGATTCAGATTTCAAGATATATCCAAACCCAGTACTAAGCCAGTTGCATATAGAAATCAATTCGCAAGAACCGGTTACGGTGGGCGTGTATAATATGATCGGGCAATTATTGGATGAACAACAATTTTATAATGAAATTACTATGGATGTTACATCTTGGGGCAACTCACTTGTTCTTGTGGTTGTACGTAATCAAAATGGCAAAATTTTGACACGGAAAAAGGTGTCGGTGCAGTAATGAAATTTTCTAATCACCTATAATCTGCATTAAGTCATCATTAATATAAAACACTTGGTTACCTGCTTTTTTTGCGCGTAATATTTGGTATTTTTCCAGTTCACTCAGGTATTTAGTGAGCGTAGTACGAGATGTTTTACCCGTGATTTCACTCACTAAACCTGATTTAATGTAGGGTTGGGTAAAGATGGCCTCGTTTAACTCTTTGGTGTACCATTTTATGTTTTTTCGCCCATGGTTAAGTGTACTTTCCGTTTGCGAATTGATGCCTTGAATCATGGCGTTAGTTTGATTAGAAGTAGATTCAATGCCTTTTAGCATAAAAAGCACCCATGTTTTCCAATCGTTCCGTTGCGTGATACCACTTAGTCCGTCATAATAGTCGGCTTTATTTTCTAGAATGTACTTTGATAGATATAATGCGGGATGGGTGATCAAGCCTTTGTTGACCAATAATAATAGGTTAATGATTCTACCGGCTCTTCCATTGCCATCCGTAAATGGGTGAATGGCTTCTAATTGATAATGAGAAATACACATTTTTAGCAATGGATCAATAGGGTATTTATCATCGTCTTTTAGGTATTCCCACAGGTTTTCAAGAAGCGCTGGTACCCTTGCCCCGTTTGGTGGAGTGTAAATTGTTTCTCCTGGTTTGAACTCACTTTGACCTCTTTTAATAACCACCTTTGATTGCGGAGATCTAAAGCCTGCCGTTGTTTCTTTTATTTGTTGAAATATCTGTAATAAAAGGCTGCTGTCCATCTGCTTTCCGTTTTCAAGTTGTGCAAACCCTGCCCATAAGGCTTCTCTGTATTTCAGGACTTCTTTTGTGGACGGGTCAACCTTTTCTGGCGAAATATTGGAGGAGATAGCCTGGTACAATTCATCTTCGGTGGTGAAAATGTTTTCAATCTCTACCGATGTTTTTGCTTCTTGCATCGCAATGGTATTCACCAACATGTTCGGGTTGGGTAGGCGTAAGATGTTCCCGTCAAATCGAGCCAAAGCTCTGGCAGATTTTACCAGTTGATGTAATATTTCCGTGTCATTTTGTAGAGCATCCGCTTGGGGTAATAGCGGGATGTTGTTATACGGTTTGTTTCTGTCGTATTTCATGAGTGTTCATTTTAGGTGGTTAATTGAACATTTATCAAATATACGTCCAGTTATTGTATTATTCATCATCGAATGTTCAGTTTTAAGGTGCTTAGTGAACATTGCGCAAATCTATGTCCAGTTTTCACTCTTGAAATCATATAGCGTTCAATTTTCATGTGATTATTGAACATGAAATAAATATTCCTCTCCATTTGTTCTGAGAAAAAAGGAAGGAGTAGGTCAAAAAATTACTTTCCCACTTCCAAATATTTAGCTTCTTTAAAGAGGGTAACTTATTTATCTTTGCTCGCTTAATTTTTAGATAACAATAATGCGAACAAAAATCAAAGACCTGTTGGCCAGCCAAGGCACACAAGACGGAGTAACTATTAAAGGATGGGTACGTACCAAAAGAGGTAGCAAAAATGTATCGTTCATTGCGATGAATGATGGGTCCACCATTAATAATATTCAAGTGGTTGCTGATATGGCTAGTTTTGATGAAAGCATTCTGAAACGGATCACTACAGGTGCCTGTTTGAGCATTGTTGGAAATCTAATTGAAAGCCAAGGAGCCGGTCAAAGTTTTGAGGTAGAAGCGAAAGAAATTGAAATCCTAGGGGATGCGGCTACCGATGAGTATCCGTTGCAACCCAAGCGTCACTCGTTAGAGTTTTTAAGAGAGATTGCACATTTGCGTCCGCGTACCAACTATTTTTCAGCCGTATTGAGAATTAGAAATGCAGCTGCATTTGCCGTGCATGAGTATTTTAATCAAAAGGGTTTTGTATGGATGCATACGCCCATCATTACGGGTTCGGATGCCGAAGGTGCAGGGGAGATGTTTAAAGTCACCAACTTTGATATCAATGATGCGCCAAAAACAGAAGATGGAGAAGTAGATTTTTCGAAAGACTTTTTTGGAAAAGCGACTAACCTTACGGTTTCGGGTCAGCTAGAAGCAGAGTTGGGAGCTATGGCTTTGGGTGAAGTATATACTTTTGGTCCTACGTTTAGAGCCGAAAATTCTAATACTACGCGTCACTTAGCAGAGTTTTGGATGGTAGAGCCAGAAGTGGCATTCAATGATTTGGATGACAATATGGACTTGGCGGAGGATTTCTTGAAATCTGTGATTAAATCTATATTAGAGAAATGTGGAGATGATTTGACGTTCTTAAGCAAACGCCTAATTGAAGAAGAAAAAGTGAAGCCCGTGGCTGAGCGTTCGGATATGGAGTTGATTGAGAAATTAAAGTCTGTAGTGGATAATGATTTTGAACGTGTTTCCTATACCGAGGCCATTCAAATTCTACGAAACTGTAAACCCAATAAAAAGAAAAAATTCAATTACTTAATTGACGAGTGGGGAGCTGATTTACAATCCGAACACGAACGTTATTTGGTAGAGAAACACTTTAAAAAACCAGTCATTTTATTTGATTATCCCGCAAATATCAAGGCGTTCTATATGCGTGAAAACGAAGATGGAAAAACCGTAAGAGCCATGGATATTCTATTCCCTGGAATTGGAGAAATGGTAGGGGGCTCGCAACGGGAGGAACGTTACGATGTCTTGCTCAACAAAATCAAAACCATGGGTATTGAAGAAGAAGAATTAGCGTGGTATTTAGATACCCGTAAATTCGGAACGGCTCCTCATAGTGGGTTCGGTTTAGGTTTTGAACGTTTGATTTTATTCCTGACTGGAATGAGTAACATTAGAGATGTCATTCCTTTTCCACGTACCCCTGGAAACGCTGCGTTTTAAAGGGTAGATTCTAAATTATTAAAGAGCTACATGGTAACGAAACCTTGTGGCTCTTTTAACTGAACAATTCGTACATGACAGTCATTCAACCAGGTGGTATAAAAAATGTTCCGGATGGTTTTTCGGGAAAAGTAAAATGGGAAAGCCCATCCAATATTGCTTTGGTGAAATATTGGGGGAAAACAGGGAATCAAATTCCAGCCAATCCGTCCATTAGTTTTACTCTGAAGGAGAGTAAAACCAAAACGCAAATAGAATATACGAAGCGGAAAGAAATCAGTGATAAACCACACGTGCGTTTTTTCTTTGAAGGAAAGGAAGCGGGACAATTTGGTGAGAAAACATTTCTGTTCTTGAAAAAAGTAGACATTTATTTTCCGTTTTTAAGTGAACTGGAGTTAACCATCGATACCGAAAATACTTTTCCGCATTCGAGTGGAATTGCTTCTTCGGCTTCAGGTATGAGTGCTATGGCATTGGGTTTAATGAGTATCGAAAAGAAGTTGAACCCTGAAATGTCGGAGCATTACTTTTATCAAAAGGCATCCTTTATTGCACGTTTGGGTTCGGGCAGTGCGTGTCGGTCCGTTTATGGTGGTTTAACGACTTGGGGCGAAAGTTCTTTAAGTAACTCGAGTAACGAAATAGCGATTCCTTTAACAGATACCCATCCGGTATTTGATGATTTTCAAGACACTATATTATTGATTGAACGCGGTCAAAAAGAGGTGTCCAGTACGGTAGGTCACGGACTCATGCACACCAATCCATACGCCAAAACCAGATTTGCCCAAGCACAGGACAATACCACCCAATTAAATGAGATTCTAAAAAGTGGAAACTTGGAAGAGTTTGGTGCCTTGGTAGAAAGTGAAGCGCTTACCTTACATGGAATGATGATGACTTCTACCCCTTATTTTATGTTGATGAAACCCAATACAGTTGCGGTGATTCACGATTTATGGGCGTATAGAAAGGCGACTGGAAATCATGTGTATTTTACTTTAGATGCCGGAGCTAATGTGCATTTATTGTATTCAAAATCGGAGGCAGAACAAGTGCTTCAGTGGATTAAAAATGAGTTGATTGGGTATTGCGAGAACAAGATGTATATTTGCGATGCTGTAGGTCATGGGCCTCAGGCAATTTAGTATGATTAAAGAAGCACTCTTTCATTCAAAAATTTTACTCTTCGGAGAGTATGGAATCATTCAAGATTCTATGGGTTTATCCATTCCATATAAAGCATATATGGGAGAGTTAAAATATGGGGATAAAGACAGCCTAGTAGCCCAACAATCCAACGGGAATTTAGTGAAATTTCACCATCATTTGCAGGCCCTGGAAAACTCCAATGAACTTCCGGTTCCGCTTGATTTGGTGCGTTTTGGAAAGGATGTGAAAGATGGAATGCACTTTGATTCTACTATTCCCCAAGGGTATGGCGTGGGTAGTTCAGGTGCTTTGGTCGCTGCGATTTACGATAAATATGCCGTTGAAAAATTAGATCCAAACAACTCTCTTTCTTCCGAAGATATCCTGAAATTAAAAACCGCATTTGGTATCATTGAATCCTACTTTCACGGTAAAAGCTCTGGCGTGGATCCATTGATTTGTTACCTGAAATTGCCGGTTTTGATTAAGTCTAAAAGTGATGTCAATACCATTGGTATTCCAGCTGAAAAAGAAGGTATTGGAGCCATTTTCTTGATGAACACCGGAACGACCGGGGAAACGCAGGGTATGGTAAATATTTTTATGGAACGGATGAAACAAGAAGGTTTCCGTAACATGATCAAAAAGGACTTTAAGAAGTATAATGACCAATGTATTTCTGCTTTTTTAGAAGGAGAAACACAACCATTATTTGATAGTTTAAAGCACTTATCTTCCTTGGTACTCCAAAATTTCAAACCAATGATTCCATCTAATTTCCAACAATATTGGGAAGATGGATTAACCTCTAACGCTTATTACTTGAAACTTTGTGGCTCGGGTGGGGGTGGTTTTATTCTAGGTTTTACACGCGACTTTCCAAAAGCGCAAAAGATGCTTCAAGGTCAAAAACTCGAAGTAATCTATAAATTTTGAGCCCCCTCTTCAATAGACGGCAGCGGTATGCCATTTTTAAATCATGGTACCTTCTCACGCTAGTCAGATGGTACAGTATCTTAGTAATTATGATGGCCCAATACCTGTCGGCATTATTTTTATTAAATAAAGGAGGTAGTAAATTAGGACTGCTCTTAGATCCCCAATTACATATTTCCATTTTCGCTACTGCATTCATTATTGCCTCGGGTTTTATTATCAATAGCTTTTACGACCTAGAACGGGATACCATTAACCGTCCCGACCGAGTAGTCTTTAGTCGGTTGGTTAGCCAAACTACGTGTTTGAATTTTTACTTTTTCTTTAATACCGTTGGTGTAGTGATGAGTTTCTACGTAGGTAAACGGGTGATGCTCTTTAATTTTTTATTCAGTATCGCATTATGGTTTTACTCGCATAAACTCAAAAAGAAAGCCTTTTGGGGCGAATTATCAGCCGCCTTACTCAATATTGCTCCCTTCTTTGTAGTGGTTATTTATTACCGGATTTTTACGTTCGATATTTTCTTGTACCTCAGTTTTATTGGTTTGATGATTATTATTCGGGAAGTGATTAAAGATGTATTGTCTGAAAAAGGCGATCTTATTTTTGGCTACGAAACCCTTCCTATAAAAGTAGGGATGACGGCAACGAAACAAACCATTGCGTTGTTTATGCTTATGACCGTAATACCCTTTATTGTGTTGTTTAAATTACACGGAACCTCCTTGGTAATGGGGTACTTCTTTTTAGGAGAGCTGGTCATATTTATCAGTTTGTTTTTACTGAAAAATGCCACGAGTTTGAAGGATTACGAGCGATTAAATATGATATATAAGATCTTGACGATTGCGGGTGTATTGAGTATTCCTTTAGTGTAAGTGTTAGCGTACAAGATAGATTTCCCCATACAAAGTCACACTCTCGGATCGAATCCCAGTATTGTACCATAATTTATAGGAATATACCCCCGCTGCTGCATCCTTACCTCGGATAGTGCCATCCCAAGAATTTTGGATGTCGAAGGACTCAAAAATTTGTTTTCCCCATCGGTCAAAAATGGCCATTCTAAATTTCCGAATACCTTCCCCTTTAATCACAAAGTGGGTGTTTATATTATCGCCATTTCCGGGCGTAAATGCATTAGGGATATAGGGTTGAGTTTCGCACGGTTTAATAAGGAATTCGGTATAGGTTTCGCATAATCCTGGCGAGGTGATAGTAATGCTATAAAGACCCTTCTCCACAAAATCATGCGTGCTGTCTGTGCTGCCGGAACTCCATAAGTAGGAATGATTTTGAAAATCAAAGGATTTGGTCACCAATTCACCATAACAAATGATGGTATCGTTCCCCAAATCGGCTAGGATTGCTGTATCCACTGCCACCGTGAATGTATCATAAACAGAACCACAAATATTTCCTAAACCATAACTATATACTGAACTGGAATCAAAAATTCGTTGGTATAAATTAAATCCGTCCATCCACGCTATGGTATCACTAGTGGACGGGTTAATAGCTCGGGAAAAAGACAATCCCTCGCAAAAAAGAGTGTCGTTTATAACGGTAGTGATTTCTGGAATAGTGATTTCTGTAACCGTAATGGAATCCTTAAAGGTCCCGCATTTATTAGTGGCAGTGACCGAGTATAAACCGGAACCATAAATCGTTTTTACACTATCTGTACTTCCATCATTCCACAGCCAGATTGCATTTGTTGCCGGGGCGGTAACATTTAATGTATCACCCAAGCAAAGGTTAGTGTCTAGACCTAAAGAGAAAAATATAGGTATATGGTATGCCAGACTTATAGTGTCTCCGTTTTGGCCACATAAATTGGTGACTTTCACCCAATAAGTTCCATTGGTGTCCGCTAAAATACTGTTGGATTGATTACCTGTATTCCATAAAAAGGTGGAGCGACTCCAATGGGTACTTAAAGTTTGGAGGTTCGTAATACAGTAAATGCTATCCGGGCCTAGATAGGTTTGTGGTGCCGCATCGAAATCTACATTAAGGGTATCCGTATAGGAGCCACAGACATTGGTGACGGTTAAGCTGTAGGTGTAGATGTTTTGAATAAGCGTGCTGTCCTGTGTGCTTCCATTATTCCATGAATAGGAAGTTCCTAAAACATTGCTATAGGCCATGTAGGATTCTCCCGTGCAGAGAACCGTGTCTGATGGACCAATATCTACTAGTAAAACCGAGTCTAATTCAACGTTAATGGTATCTGAACTGGAACCACACATATTGGTGGTGGTGCCCCAGTAAGTGGTTTCTGAATTAGCTATGAGGAAGCCCGAAGTAGAACCTGTACTCCATAAATAACTGGCGCTTGCTGCCGACATCGTCAGAGGAAACGATGACCCATCACATAATACCGTGTCACTTGGAAAGCTGACTATCGGACTATTGAGTTCTTGAACATAACGGGAATCTGTATTGGTACAATTGCCTCTCGTGACTGTTACGAGATATAAACCACTACTGTATATATCAAGGGTAGATGTGGTATCGCCTGTAGACCAAATATAGGTAGAACCGATGGTGTCGGTAGCATTCAGTTGAATGGTGTCGCCTACACAAATAAGGGTATCAGGACCAATATCTGTAATGGGGTCAGGTAGAGCAGTCACCACAATAGTATCCCTATCTATACAACTAGGTCTAAAAGAAATATCGTCAATACCAAAATCATTTCCCCCACCGGCCGTATTTTGATTAGTAATACAAATGGAAACAGTCGTGTTCGTCCCCGAATTCCACGTCTGAAAATAGTTTTGCCAATTACAGGTTAAACTGCTTACATTATGATTGGGGCCTAAACTGGCTCCATTTACTGTAAAACTTAGGATTGCGGGACTTGATGATACTACGGAGGTAATCCATGCCGAAAAGTAATAATCGGTATTAGGACTGACCGTAATGGTTTGACACCAAACGGAAAGATTGGTGACCGAAGAACCATTCACAATTAAGTAGTTTCCAGTTCCTGTAGTATGATCAGTACAGTTGGGGAAGTTGTTATGGGTAAGGTTTGCATTTGTACTTATGGCATATTGACCCGAACCGGAAAGTAATCCCCAGCTTCCTCCTGTACCATAAATGTGACCGGTACTAAACCCCGTATTTCCAGCACTAAAATCACCGTTAGTCACCAAATTAGTGGTGCTCATCGCGGAGGCTTCACACCAATAGGTACCCGGGCTATTAATAGTAATTGTTCTAGCGGTTGAATTCGTACTCCATAAATAGGATAAATAACCAGTGGGTGCTGCCAAACCTACATTAGATCCGACACAAATAGATGTGTCATTTCCCAAATACGTGGTGTTTCCGTTACATTGAGAATAACTATTGTTGGAAATTACAAGGAGAATAATCGAAAATAGGAACACCAAGAATTCCCTTGGAAATTGTATTGTTTTTATCGATTTGGATATCCCCAATTGCATGCGGTAAATATAAATATTTAATTAGGATTTTAATGGATATGAAATGGAGATGGTAAGGGATTGCCATTCGGAATTCTTATTTTTGGATAAATCGATCGTATATGCAATTTAAAGGTACCATAAGTTCAAAACTACCACAGGTGGGAACGACCATTTTTTCGGTTATGTCTAAATTGGCTAATGAACACCAAGCGATCAACTTATCCCAAGGGTTCCCTGATTTCCCAATAGATCCCGAATTGATTTCCTTGGTGAATCAGCAAATGAAAGCGGGTTTCAATCAATACGCACCCATGCAAGGAGATATGGGTTTACGGGAACAAATTGTGGCGAAAGCGCAAACGTTATATGGGCAAGTTTATGATCCCGATACCGATATTACCATTACCGCAGGTGGAACCCAGGCCATTTTCACAGCCATTACCGCTTTGCTACGAGAAGGGGATGAGGTTGTAGTATTTACACCCGCCTATGATTGTTACATACCGGCTATCGAATTAACCGGTGCGAATCCGGTTTATGTGGAATTACATGCTCCCAATTATGCCATAGATTGGTCAGAGGTTCAAAAATTGGTCAATCATCATACCCGAATGATTATTATTAATACCCCTCATAATCCGAGTGGTACCATATGGAGTGAAGAAGATATGTTGGCGTTGGAAAAACTAACAAGAGGTACCGATATAGTGATTATTAGTGATGAGGTATATCAGCATATTATTTATGATGGGCAACCCCATCAAAGTGTCTCGAGATACCCCGAATTGGCTGAACGTAGTTTTTTGGTAGGGTCTTTTGGTAAAACCTTTCATGCAACGGGTTGGAAAATTGGATATGCGATGGCGCCCAAAGAACTCATGAAGGAATTTAATAAGGTGCATCAATTCGTCACTTTTGCCGTAAATAATCCTATTCAAAAAGGGCTGGCTGAGTATTTAAAAACGCCCGATCACTATTTGGAAGTAACCGCTTTGTTTCAGAGAAAACGGGACTTATTTATCGAGGCCATTACCGGATCGCGATTTACTTTTTCTCCCGCACAGGGAACCTATTTTCAGTTGTTAGATTTTTCAAATATTACGGATGAAAAAGATATTGATTTTGCCAAACGATTAACACGCGAAAAAAAGATAGCTAGTATTCCTATTTCTGGTTTTTATCAGAATGAAAATCAAGACTCTATGTTGCGATTTTGTTTTGCGAAACAAGATGATACCTTGTTGAAAGCAGCCGAAATAATACGTGGAATTTAAGCGAATTAAGTCGTGATAATTTTTAATTACCCTTATTTTCAAAAGTGGTTACTTGAACGTTTTTAAATGTAATTTTGCGGCCTCGTGCACGGATTAAATATACATATAAAAAGTTTCCTTATTTGGCGGTCTAGGAACATGTCAGATAAGAATTTTATCTACCTCCTAAGTATCGTTATTGGTATTATTAGTGGCTTGATCGGAGTGGTGTTGAAAAATGCCGTTCACTTAGTCGAGTTTTTATTAAAAACAGGAATTAGTCATGTTCATGATTACTTGTATTTCATATATCCAGCCGTAGGTATTTTCTTGGTCGTTGTGATTGCAAAATTGCTTATTCGAGACAAGGTAGGACATGGGATTCCAATTATGCTGTATGCGATCTCCAAAGGAAATGGAAATATTGGGAAGAAAGATATGTGGGCGTCTATTATTTCGGCCGGAATTACGGTTGGCTTTGGGGGCTCTGTTGGACTGGAAGGACCTACAGTGGCGACTTCGGGAGCGATAAGTTCCAATATTGGTCAATTACTTCGATTAGATTACAAAAAGAAAAAACTGCTTATTGGTGCCGCAGCATCGGGGGCTTTAGCCGGGATTTTTAACGCTCCCATTGCCGCTATTGTTTTTGCGGTAGAGGTAATTATGTTGGATTTAACCATTACCTCTTTGATTCCCTTATTGCTTTCTTCTGCTTCTGCAGCGGTTGTGTCTCGTTTATTATTGAGTAATGATTATCTATTTCACTTTAAAGGAATCGATGCATTTGAAGTGAAAGACGTGTTCTTCTATGTGCTGCTAGGTTTGTTTACTGGGATGCTTTCGGTGTTATTTACAAATACCTATTTCTTTACCGATAA
The DNA here is from genome assembly GCA_913062955.1 of uncultured Flavobacteriales bacterium. Lineage (GTDB taxonomy): Bacteria > Bacteroidota > Bacteroidia > Flavobacteriales_G > Salibacteraceae > CAJXZP01. Next base: position 12,658 of record CAJXZP010000036.1, read on the forward strand.
ATGGCTGAAGAAAATTGATAGCGCATATTTCCGGGCGATCATTGGGGGGATTGCGGTAGGGGCAATGATTTTTGTTTTTCCCCAATTATATGGAGAGGGATATGGAACCATTAATGCTCTAATTGCAGATGATCCCGTTAAAGCGCTTTCCGCTTTTAATATCGTTGATATTACAGATCAAGCCGTATTAGGGTTTATCCTGTTACTTTCCTTACCCATATTAAAAGCATTTGCAGCCTCTCTGACCCTAAACAGTGGTGGGGTTGGAGGTATTTTTGCACCTACCCTTTTTATTGGAAGTACAGGTGGATATATGTTTGGCCAGATTTTAACCAGTTTAGGCTTGGATAATGTATCTCGTAGTAATTTTACTTTAGTGGGAATGGCAGGGGCTATGGCTGGGATTCTACAAGCGCCATTAACGGCCATATTTTTAATTGCGGAAATTACAGGTGGATATACGCTATTCCTGCCCTTAATGGTAACGGCTGTTATCGCATTTATGTTTGCGAAGTATTTTACGCCATATAGTGTGTATACCAAGCAATTAGGTCAAGGTGGTCAGTTGATTACGCATCATAAAGATAGAGCGGTTCTTACTTTAATGAATTTAAGTAAAGAAATTGAAAAGAATTTTTTAACCGTAAATGCCTTCGATAAATTGGGTGATTTGGTTCAAATAGTTTCTCGTTCTTCTCGAAATTTATTTCCGGTAGTAGATGAAGAAAATGTCTTTCTGGGGGTGGTGAATTTGAATGATGTACGCGAAATTATGTTTGATCGTGAAAAGTATGATACGCTTTATGTACATGAGTTAATGACTCCTGCACCTGCGTTTATATTTGAAACAGATACCATGGAGCAGGTAATGCGTAAATTTGATCAGAGCGGTGCTTGGAATTTACCTGTTATTACGGATGACTCTAAATACATTGGGTTTGTATCGAAGTCAAAACTATTTTCTGCGTATCGAAAATTACTACGTGATTTCTACGAAGAGGGAGATTAATAGTTAAAGTCAAACTCTCTCACAATATAAGAAGGTATTGGAATTCCGTTAAAAGAAGCGGGCGTTAAAGGGGGGAATGCTTTGACTAAGTTAACGGCTATCTCATCTAACCCGAAACCGACCGATTTTAATACCACTATATCACTAATTAGCCCGATATGATCAATTTTGTACCGGACCAAAACACTGCCATCTACGTGATGATCTTGGTTTACGTTTAAATTGGATAGATTCTTTCGGATGTAATCTTTCTCTTCAAAGTTGCCGTTTTGAAATTTAGCCGGAATTAATTCGGGCCAATAACTATAGGGAATAGCACGTTGAACCTCAAACATACCTTCATTTCTGGCTACTGGACCATACCCTATATCTACGATTTCCATACCTGGAAATGGCGGATAAAAAAACAAGCGCTTTTGATGCGTTTCGCTTTTGGTATTATGAACACTTACCCATCCCTTTTCGGGCGATTTGTACCAATTGCTATCGAGGTAAGATTCACTTTCAAAACGCTCTTGGGTGTTAATTTCTCCATTGGTACTGTAATAAGTGAAATTTCCGCTTTTATTTCCATTCGAATAAGTAGACTGCTCCATCAGTTTTTTACTTTGGTAAGATTTAGTACTTCCATTCAAAAAACCATACTGGTAATGCGATTCCCAAATCAAATCGCCATACGAATCATACCTTTTCCAATGTCCATGTTGGTAACCGTCTTTGAAAAAACCTTCCATAAACTCTTTGGGAGCAGGCGTTAATCGATCCTTTACATAGGTGATGTTTGAATTCGGGGTGATGTCCAGTTCCCGTGTAATATTGTGGAATTTGGAGTATATTTTCCAATTACCCGATGGTTTACCATCCGTGAAATGTCCAATTCCACTTAATTTGGTTCCTAGGTCATAAATAAGCACACTGTCATTTTTAAGGCCATGCACATAATTGGTTTTCGAAAATAAATTCCCATTGATATAATACCTTTTCACCACCCCATTGCCATCTCTAAAGGTTACATTCTTTTTGGGTACTCCGCCTACAGAAAACCCTTTGTGAACTTGGGCTAATTGGTTGTTTTGGTAGGTATATGATTCCCAAATTAACCCATTGTCATGATAGGTTTGGAGCATCCCATTTCGTTTTCCGTTTTTAAGCTGTTGGTAGTGAAATATAGAATAGTTCTTGTAATAATACGATTGGTCTACTAAGGTGTCTTTCCCTATGTATTTGTAGGCATGATTTAAAGAAATGATGTCGCCTTGGTAATAGTGGATGCTTTGTTCTGGTAAACCCTGGGCATTATAAATAATATCTATGGCTTTGGAGTGGTTGTAATAATAACCTTGCCAATGACCAACGTTAATCCCCTTATTGTATTGGAATTTGGCTTGAACCTCCCCGTTTTCGCCCCAATAATGCCACTCACCATGCGGCTTACCCATGACATAACGTCCCTTCATTTTTTGCTGTCCGTTTTTATAAAAGGTCGTCCAAACCCCGTTCATGAGACCCTCTTTAACAGAGCCTCTTACCAGCGTTTTGTTTTTGTACACCACCAGATGTCGCCCATTTGCAATACTATCTGGAGTAGCGGAAACATCGGATAGAATATATAAGTCCTCGTTGATGATTATTTTAGTTTGAACCACAGTTTGCGCAGAAAGTGCTTGGCCTAGCAAAACCAGAAATAGAATAATTAGATGTTTCATTTGTTTTCTTTTGGAGGGTTGGACTCTGGGTTTTTTACCCCTAATTCTTGAGCCACAATTTCAGCAATTACGTTGTCCTCAAAATCTGGGCTAGGATCAAATATATCGTTTGGAAGTTTTCTTTCCGATTTGTTTTTCTTGTTGTTTATCAACGACCAAGTCATGATTAAACTGGTGGCTAGAATGACGTACAGCAGGATACCGTTTTCAAAAGCTGGAATATTGAATTCTTTGGGGATGGCAAAGAACAACAATACGGTAATTAACCCTCTTGGAGCAATAAGAACTTGCGGATGGATATCATTTCCTACAATAAGTTTTAGAGCCACCCAGCGCAAGCCAAAGGTGAGTACTAGGATGGCGGCACTCTGAAAGAAAACCGATATGCTTACCAGTTGGCTAAGGATAATGGTCGTCCCAAAAATGACGAAGAAAAAGGTGCGGACAATAAATGCCGATTCGATGGTGATCAATCTAAAGTCCGTTAGGATTTTGTCCGTGGCTTCAAAGTCTAAAAATGATTTTAAGGGACCTCTGAAAAATACTTTTGGGTTGTTTAAAACTAACCCAAATACTAAGATGATTAATAGGGAGGATAGGTGGTACATTTTACCAATGGAATACAGCAAAATTAAAACGCTAATAAGTAAAAATAGTTTTACGTTAGAGCTTAGTTTTTGGAAAATTAAAATGAGAATATAACTGGCCACTAACGATACCGCAATAGTTAATCCAACACTACTTGCTAAGGAAGCCCATAGGGAGGTGTTGGTGGTGGTATCGAATTGTTGGAGCATCAAATAGAAGAACGTAATTCCAAGAATATCGGAGAACGTACTTTCGTAAATCATAAATTCTCTCTTTTCTTCTATTAGTCCATGAACAGAGGGGAGTACGATGGCGCTACTTAGGATAGATAATGGAATAGCGTAGAGTAAGGAGCGTTCAAATCCCGCATCTAAAAAGAGGTTTAATACTCCGGCAATGGCGAAGGATGAACCTAATAGTCCTGCTAAAGCCACTAAAAAGGAGCGCCATAAAATGGGGAATTTTTCTCGTTCTAATTTTAAATCTAAAGCGGCTTCGAGTACAATCATTAGGAGCCCAACAATACCCAAAATTTCGAGTAAAGGCATTAAATCGCTTTTTAGGAAATGGAGGGATTCATCTACTTGATGAATGATAATTCCTAAAATAATAAGTAATAATACCGAGGGGATATTGGTTTTCTTGGAAACAAGATTGAACAGGTAAGAAAGAATGGTGATTAAAGAAATCGCGATAAGTAGATGGTATGGAGAAATTCCGTTCATGGGCACAAGATATAGAATTAGAGCTAAATTCTCAATTAAATATACCGTTCCTAGAGGGATATGAAATTACTGGGACTCTTCGAATTTCATTTTTATTTGATAGCCAATCTGTAAAAAGCTGGTTTCAAATAAGTAGTCTAATTTATCATCGTACGAAGAGGAACTTTGAGTGACTAATCCGCTATGGATCACCTTCCCCTCCAAGTTGATTATGGAGTAATGTACTTTTAAAATTCTGGGATAATTATCACTTTGAATGGCTATTTGATCCGTAGCCATTGGAATGACCATTTCATATTGATTTACAAATACAAAAGTAGTGGCGCCATATTTTTGATGCAATACGGAAAGAAACCCGGTGTTTAAAACTTGTATATTAGTGTATTGGGGATAGGTTTCTCGATGAGTCACAATCTGCCCGTTCTCCATATACGTGCCTTTTTTAGGTTCTGGTTTTGCTTCTTTTTTAGGAAGCTTTTTCTTCCATTTACTAAATGTCGTTTCTTTTTTCTTTGGTTCAGGTAAACGTTCGTACGAATAATTTATAGATTCGTATACAAAGTTCATATCCTCTTTATACGAAGAGGTGCTTTCAGGAATAACTCCGGAAGGCACGCTGTCGTTAAAGGCTACCGCTACTTGGTAAGCCAGTGTGGATAAAGTGGTATCTCGTAGTTCCGCAAATTCAATACCATTAGCAGTGATCATTTGGCGATCAAAAAAGGAATTGTATAACCGTGTACTGGCAGGGATTACCATCACATCCACTGTCATCGTATCCGAAGAGAGTTGTGCTCTTCGAGATTCCGTATGGTAGGTGTCCTCTTGTGCAAAAGAAGATAAAGTACCTACGAAGGCAATAAATAATAATCCCAGTTTTTTCATTACGATCCTAATAATTTTGAGATGGCATTCCAAACATCGTTCCCATTAGCGAATAGCATTAATCCTACCAAAAGAATAATACCGGCCATTTGTGCAATTTCCATGAATTTGTCACCCGGTTCCTTACCCGTAACCATTTCATATAATAAGAAAAGTACATGTCCACCGTCCAATGCAGGGATAGGAAGAATATTCATAAATGCTAATACAATAGATAGAAAAGCAGTTAAACTCCAGAAACGTTGCCAATCCCATTGGGCGGGAAATAAACTTCCAATCGTTCCAAATCCGCCAATTTGAGAAGCTCCTTCTTTAGAAAAAAGAAGTTTCATTTGACGTACATACTTGGTCAAGGTATTCTCTGCTTCTGTATATCCTGCAGGAATAGATCCAAAGAAGGTATAGGTCTTGGTATTGAAATTGAAGTACTCTAAAGGACTCCTGTTTCCTACTCCTACCTTACCGGCTTCTGAAATAGTAATTGGAAAACTGACGTTTTCGCCATTCCTTTTCACTTGCATATCTACCGTTTCTCCCTTGTGGGATTGAACAACCTTTACAAAATCAACGTAATATTGAACATACTCTCCATTGATCGAATAGAATTCATCTCCTTTTAAAATACCGGCCTTTTGGGCCGGAGAATCACGTAGAATAGTATCGGCAATAAACGGAATTCGTTCCGTAAACGGACTGTGTTCTTTTCGTGCTAAAAACTCTTGTTCAAAATCAATAGGTAGAAGGATGTCTTTCGTTTCTCCATTTCGTTTTACTTGAATGGTTTTGATTTCTTCATCCAATAACAATTCTAGGAAGATATCGTGATAGGTTACTTCATCCGAAATAGGCTCATGGTTTATAGCTATAATCTGATCCCCATTTTCAAATCCAATCTCCGTCATATACGGACTTACATCTACGCCATATTTGGCTTCGTTTGCAGGTAAGATGGTTTTTCCCCAAGTAAACAAAATCATAGAATAAATTAACCAACTTAATAGCACGTTAACCGTTACTCCGCCAATCATAACAATAAGACGTTGCCAAGCGGGTTTGCTTCTAAATTCGTAAGGTTTAGGATCCTGCTTCATTTGCTCCGTATCCATGGACTCATCAATCATCCCTGATAATTTCACGTAGCCACCTAGTGGAACCCAACCAATACCGTATTCGGTATCCCCTTTTTTATATTTAAATAGAGAGAACCAAGGATCAAAGAACAAGTAAAATTTCTCTACTCGAACTCCAAAAAGTTTTGCAGGGATAAAATGACCAAGTTCGTGTAATACAACTAGTATTGAAAGACTCATGATTAATCCCAGAGCCTTGATAAAAAATTCTTCCATTAATATTTTTAAAAAAATGTATGTCCCAAAGGTAGTTTTTTCCAATTCTTGGAAAGCAATCTTTGCGTTTTGGTTTTATGTCCCATTCAATCCTTCAAAAAGGAACCTTAGAATAGGACACGTTTCAGGCGAAAACCTAATTAGTTGGAGCTATCTTTTACAATAACATCATGGGCTCCCCCTTCAATAATACTGGTGGATGACACCAAGGTAAGTTTAGAGTTCGTTTGTAATTCTTTAACTGTTGAAACCCCACAGCTACACATAGTAGATTTGATCTTTCCTATCGTGAGATCCAAATTGTCTTTTAATTTCCCGGCATAAGGAACGTAACTATCTACCCCTTCTTCAAATTTTAGGCTATTGTTACCCCCCATATCATAACGTTGCCAGTTTCTAGCACGGTTGGAACCTTCCCCCCAGTATTCTTTAACATAGTTACCACCCACCATTAATTTACGAGTTGGACTTTCATCAAAACGGGCAAAATATCGACCCATCATTAAAAAATCGGCCCCCATAGCTAATGCTAAAGTCATGTGGTAATCTTGAACAATTCCACCATCCGAACAAATGGGAATGTATTCCCCTGTTTGTGCAAAATACTCGTCTCTAGCTTCCGCTACTTCAATAATAGCAGTAGCTTGTCCACGACCAATCCCTTTTTGCTCACGGGTAATGCAAATAGACCCACCACCTACACCCACTTTGATAAAATCAGCGCCTGCTTTGGCTAAATACATAAAGCCTTCTCGATCTACCACGTTTCCAGCCCCAATAAATACGTTGCTGTGGTTTTCTTTGATGTAAGAAATCGTGTCTTTTTGCCATTCCGAAAAACCATCGGATGAATCAATACACAATAAATCCACTCCGGCTTCTACTAATGCAGGTACACGTTCTTTGTGATCTCTACTGTTGATCCCAGCCCCAACAATTAATCTTTTTTGAGAATCCAATACTTCGTTTGGATGCATTTTATGATTTTCGTAATCCTTACGGAATACAAAGTATTTTAAGTGTTCATTTTCATCTAGGATAGGTAAAGTGTTTAACTTATTTTCCCAAATAATATCGTTTGCTTCGTTCAAAGAAATCCCATCTTTTCCGGTAACGATATCGGAAATTGGAGTCATGAAGTCTTTTACTTTTTTACTGTATGCATCCGTTTTAGTTCGGTAATCACGTCCAGTAACTAATCCTAAAAATTTTCCGTTGGCCGTTCCATCTTCGGTCACTCCAATGTTTGAAAATCCAGTTTTGTTTTTTAATTCAATCACCTCCAATAAAGAAGCCTCTGGAGTGATGTTGGCCCTTGACGTTACAAATCCTGCTTTGTATTTCTTTACCGATTTTACCATTTCGGCTTGGGTTTCAATAGACTGAGAGCCGTAAATAAAAGAAACGCCCCCTTCTTTAGCTAAAGCGATACTCAAGCCATCGTCCGATACCGATTGCATAATTGCAGAAACAAAGGGTATGTTTATGGAAATTTTTGGTTCTTCTCCTTTCTTAAATTTAACAACAGGGGTCTGCAAATTTACGTTGTCAGGCGTGTGTTCTTTGGTGGTTAAACCAGGAATGATAAGGTATTCGTTAAAAGTCCTCGATACTTCGTTGATTATCTTTGCCATAGCTTTCGTTAAAAAAATTGCGCAAAAATAACTATTAATCATGGTAAAAACTACCGTTATCCACAGCTTTAGGTGACCGAATTCTTAATTTTTTGTAAAAAGGATTTGGCGCAAATTGTCAGCATTTTCTATTAAACTCAACTCCCCCGTGATACTCTTGCATTTACATGGAATAGAGCGGGAAGATTCCATGTGTTTTCTGGTCGGTATTTTAGCGTCATTCCCCTTGCTATATCGGTGGCCATTGGAAGAGTCGGAATAGGGATTACGTACATGGGATTTAAATGGGTGTTTTTGGGAGCTAATAATTGGCGCCTAATACGTTTAATTGACCATCATTAACCATCGGTTTGGTAGGTAAACCAAAAATGGGTGTATGCGATAGATCCTTAATGAGAACGGTGTTAGCATTTTATCTTAAACGTCATTGGGTTTTTATTTTAGAGTTTTCACGCTGCGAAAATCCAAGTAATAAAGTAGGTCTTAGTCCTCTTTTGTTTTTACCATGGGTAATGAAGAAGAGGGACGGGTATTGATTTTTAGTTTGACACGCTTGTTTTTTGGTGATTTAATCATGTAGTATTCTGGGTGATACATCTGTAATTGGATAATGTCCGCAGGAGTTACTTCCGATGGGTTGATGTTTTCTTTAAAGCCGTTTCCGGCTAAATATCCTTCCATTACCAATTCGGAACAAAAGTGTTTTCGATCATTTCTTTTTATCCACGTTAGTTTTAATCCTACTTCTTCCAATAGGTCTAGTCCAGATAAAATAAGCCCTTTGAAATCATACGTTTTACCTTGTTGAAGTACTAGATATTGGTACAGTTTTTCGGTGTCTAATTGTTCTCGGAATTCTTCGTTTAATCGAATGATCCAAATATTGCCTCGGTAGTCGGGGAGACTTTTAGAAAGTTTGGTTAAGTGAACGCCATGTTTTTTTTTGTCTTTTAAATGAATAGTCGACTCAAAGAAATTGATTCGGCCTTTTGCATCAATAAGGATGGTTGCTAAATGGGAAGCTTTGCTTCGGGTTACCCATTTAATAAACCGAGAGAAAAGGTAAAAGCCACCAAACACAATAATATCACCCGTTTGAATATGAGATCGGATGTCTTGATAATCTACAATTTGAGGATGTGGAGCGCTGGTATTAGTCGGCATAAATTTGAAGTGTTGAGTTTAAAACGTTCCTATTTCGATGTTATGGGGAGAATAAAACCGAAATAGGAACGCTAAGATATGATCTTATATATTCAATATCATTTTCAAACTAAAATTTCGTCCCATATTAAAAACACCCGCTCTACCCGTTAATGGGTTGGTGGGCGCATATTTTAAACGGTTCAAGTGACTTTGATAACCCAAATCGGTTAAATTTTCAGCACTTAAATACAGTATCAAAAAGTCTGTTTTACCGTTCATTTTGATCTGTGTTCCGATTCCTGCGTTTAACAAAGTATATCCGGACGTAGCGGTCTCCGTTCCATAAGCGGAGAACACATTGTTTTGATCAAAGTAGTGGGTAATTCCAAATTTCACGTAAAAGTGATGCATGGACTTTCCTACCTTATCAAATATTGCTTTGATTTCACCTCGGTATTTGGGGGCTGGAATAAATGGCAAATAGGTCGCACTATCCGGTTGATTACTTTGTTTGGCTTGCACGTACGAAAACGTGTTTTCAATATGCAACCAATCGTATGGATGTGGATGAATATCTAGGAACACCTCCGCTCCCAAAAGTGTCGCGTTTCCTTGGGTAAACTGGAATGCAGGTGCTGGGTCACTGGGGTCTGGAATGGAATCGCCCCCGTTATTAGCCGCCATTTTTTCAGAAAATATATAGTTGGAAATAAAGTTGGCAAAGGGGGTGAGCTCAAAAGTAATGTGAGTCGTATTTAGGAAATAAGCCAAGTCTATTTGATGACTGATTTCCGGATTTAAAATGGCTGACCCATATTCATACCTGAACGATCCTTCATGTCGGCCATTGGAAGTTAACTCCGCTACATTAGGTGCTCTAAAACCTCTAGATACATTGAACTTCACGGTCGATTTTTGGGTGGCTTGATACGATACACCCAAACTCCCGGATACACTTGAATAGTGACGGCTTAAAGCTTCGAATTTTGTTTCCGTATGGGCGTTTGGCTCGTCCATTGGGTGTTCCAAGCTATCTAGATACAAAGCCGTAGTTTGGAGGGATCGGCTATCCACACGTAAGCCGCCAGCAAGGGTGAGTTTCCGGATGGTTTTTTGGGAAAACACAAATCCTCCAATATCAAAAAACGAATATTCAGGGATTAAAAACTCTTCGCCTTTGTTGGTATTGGATTGGTACATGCCATTTATACCCACGGAAGTTTCCCATCCTTTAATAGCCTGTAAGTTATATTTCAAATTGTAATTGACGGTATTCAAATCAAAGAATAGCTCTTTAGCATCTGGTTCTAGTACCTCTCCAAACTCTTTTCTTTTATTGTTCTGGTAACCGATATCCAAGTTTAATGTTCCCTTATTTAATAAAATGTAGTTATGGGATGAAACTCGTAAATGATTCACTTCTTGGTGTGGAAACCCGGTAGCGTATCCTTTTAAGTCATCCGTACCCGCGCTCACCTCTAAGATGCCGCCTTGGCCATCTGGTTTTTGGTAAAGGAAATGATCCAAACTATCCCGTTCCCCTTCCACCATGTTTAGAGTGGTATTAAATGTACTGAAGTGTAAATGAGAATACCCCCATTTTTTTTGAATCCCTACCATTCCGTTGGCGTTTAATTCTTTAAATCCAGAATTATGTACTTTACCATCGTACCGGTTTTGATAATTGCTCGCCAATTTATGGCTGAATCTACCTTCCCATTGCCAACCGTTTTTGTTACCCGCATGCGATAACGAATAGCCAATCAGGTTGTTGTTGCTTTGGTAATTACTGATGAGTTGGGTTCGGACCTCTCCGGCAGGAGGAGCTTGGGGTGACATAAAATGCAATACTCCGGCAATGCCATCTGAGCCATACATTAAACTCCCTGGACCTTTGATGATCTCAATACGTTCAATCGCGTATTGGTCAATTTCCAATCCGTGTTCATCTCCCCATTGTTGGCCTTCTTGACGAATACCATTGTATAAGGAGATTACTCTATTGTATCCCAATCCACGAATAGTAGGTTTTGAAATCCCAGCTCCTGTGGTGATTTGATCTATTCCTGGTACGTTTTTCAAGGCGTCAATCAGGTTGGTCGAGCTGTTTTCTCGGAGCGTTTTCATTTCTACAGGTTGAATGATTAGCGGGCTCTTTTTTAATTCGGTAGTTCGAGAAACACCTGTAATGACCACGTCATTTAATTCGGATACAGATTCCTCCAATACAAAATTTAAGGTGGTATCGTGGTAAATGGAGATACGATAGACCTCTTTTTTAAAGCCAATTAAATGGACCTCAAAAAGGAAGTTTCCGTTTGGTATATTGATAATTTCGAATGTCCCATCAGGTTGGGATATCGTTCCTGTTTTTAAATCTGGGATGTAAATATTTACACCGGGTAATAATTCCTGGGTGCGTGAATCAGTGATACTACCTGTTAATTTGTTTTGGGCATATACAGGCTGTATGGCAATTCCCCATACAAGCAATGCGTAAATGAAAATGTGTTTCATTTTAATCTTTTTTGAAATTTGAAAATGTCCAATACCGTGGTATCGGATTTATAAGGCGGAAAGATTAAACCGCTGGAGGACCTCTATTGGAAAGGGTAGAAGGAGTTTGAGCTAAGAATTTACGGGGGATAGGAATGAATGATTCCGAATAAAATGCGGCAGGGGTATGCCCTATCGTACCTGAAATATGATGGGGTGAAGTAATGTGTTTACTACATAACCAACACTCTTCATCGGCATCCGTGATATGGGAGTTGTGTGCGCAATTGTGATTTTGTTCCGCATAGTAAATAGTACGTTCACACGAATTGGCGGTTTGATAAGAAATGACCCCATGGGCATGATGGTCATGTACCACAAACGAAAAGGCAATCCCTAAAATGTACAGCATCAATGATACTAAACCTTTTAATGATATGTGTTTTCTGGTACCCATTTTAGAGGGGGCAAAACTAATAATAATACTAGGAAGGAGGAATTTGTATTGTTAGGATTATGTAAAAATAAAAAGGCCCGTAAAATAGTGTTTTACGGGCCTTGAAAATCTCTTTTTCTTCGAGCTTTAGTCAATAACAGTCACTAACTCCTCTCTAGATTTACGTACCTTGGGTAGATTCACTAACCAATCATTCGTTTCATCTCGGTAACCTAAAGTTAGCATTACGCTACTTCTTAATCCTTTTTCACGCAATCCTAAAATCTCATCTAAAGCCGCAGGATCAAAACCTTCAATGGGTGTGGTATCTACTTCTTCAAAAGCGGCTGCGATCATGGATTGAGAAAATGCGATGTAGGCCTGTTTGGCCGCATGATTGAAATTTACTTCCGGATCTCTTTTTGGGTAATTAGACAATAACATTTGACGGTAGTTTTCCCATCCTTCGTTTTTAAATCCGCGAATTTCATTTACCAAATCAAACATTTTATTAATTCGGTCTTCCGTATAGGTATCCCAGGCTGCAAAAACTAATAAATGAGAACAATCAGTCACTACGGATTGGTTCCATGCAATTGCTTTAATTTTTTCTTTGATTTCTGGATTGGTGATGACCATGATCTCAAAGGGTTGTAATCCACTAGAAGTAGGCGCTAATGAGGCTGCTTCGATAATGTTATCTACTTTCTCTGGAGCTACTTTTTGTCTGTTCATCGCTTTTGCAGCGTAACGCCATTTTAATTTATCTAATAATTCCATGGTTCCATTTTTTTGTATGTGTGTATATGAATTTGTCGTGTTGGATAGGAGTCTATTTCTTTACGTGTTGTTTTTGAACTCTCCATTGGGACCAAGCACCTGAGGCCCATATCGCCCATGCAATTAGTATGGGTTGGAAAAACAAGCGTCTCAAACGAGCGCCATCCGAATCTAATACCCCAAATGCATCTTCTCCGTCTAGGTATTGCGATACATTTCCTGGGAATACCAAAATGAAAAATAAAGCCATGGCCCATCCAAATTCTGCGCGTTTGTTTTTGAAGATTAGGAGTCCTAGACCTAATAGCATTTCTATTATTCCGGATATGATAACCACCACATCTTTACTCATGGGAATCCAATCTGGTACTTGGGCTTGAAAGTCTACTCGATTAAATGTGAGATGACTAAATCCTGCATAAATCATGAAGAGAGCCAATATGATTCTAAATATATTTTGGATTAATGTGGTTTTAATTTCGTGTTTCATTTCGGTATATTTTATATCGCCTACAATTATATCGTACACGATGCAAATATACGTTGATTATTGGAATCGCACTACTAATTAACGTTTGTTAATAAGGGGGAGGGGTTGTCTGTTTATTTAGGATTCGATAGGTAGGGTCCGTTTTTTTTATCGATTCGAAAATATTTTGATCCAATACGGGTGAAACGGATGGGCTAAAAGCAAGTTTAGTTCCTTGCCATAACAGCGCAGAATAGGAAGTTGGATACTGTTGGATCAATTGTGAAAATTGTGCTTGTTTCGATTCCATGTTAGAATCGGAACTTAGGCTGGATTGAAATAAGGAGGTAGTGATACCCCAGCCTATTCCAATAAGGAGATCTTCTTTGTCCGCAATGGGTGAAATAATTTCGGTTAATCTTTGCGGTTCATGTCCAAACTTGGTTCCTAACACCCAACCGGCTTTCTGATTTGGAGGAAGGGTTGAGGGTTCGTTAGTCGGTTCGATTAAGAGGATACTACCCATTACGCCTATGATAATGAAGGCAAATGAATACCAATATTTATGATTGGTATTGTGGATCCCAATAAGAACCATTAACCCAAATACCGGGAAAATATAGGTGAGATGACGGAATAAAATATAGTTACTGGAATCATTAGTCGTAAAAAATGGCGAGACTCCATAAATAAATAAGAACAGGAATAGGAGAGTCAATGCTAATTTGTGGCTGAGTTGCATTTTTTGTTCTTTATAGAGTTTAAAGAGTCCTACCGCTCCAACGAATGAAAATCCAATAAATAGAATTTTACTTAATAAATGAATAGTGGAAGAAGACGAAATGGTGGCTCCATTCGCTAAGGTGTTTCCTACTAAAGCCAAATGTTTCAGGGTGGAAAAACCCAATAAACGAAAGTCTTCTCCACGAATTCCAGTTACCGAGAAATTAGTCAGCTGAAATCCAGGGTCAAATTGGTATCGAACCCATAGATGACTCCCTAAAATGCTCAGAAATGGGAGAAATAAGGATGTATATTTTACGGTATTTTTCTGATACAACCATACATATGCGATCGTTATTGGTATGAAAATAAAATTGGAATAAGAAAACCAAATGGCTAAGCCAAGAAAAAGGCTAAACTGGAATTGATATTTTCGTGAGTTTTTCCAAAAGTGAAGGAATGCTAAGAAAATGAAAGGGAAAATACTGGAAAGCGCATGCAGTCCAAAATTGACGGTGCCCCAAGGAATCATTATAGGATAAGCGAAGATGGTAAATATGCCAAATACGATGGAGATGCGTGATCCAAAAACCTTTTTGACGATACATATTTGGCAACAGCGAACCATAAAGTCTAATAAAAAAGCGGTGGTAGCTAAGGAATTGAAGGCGCTTAAACTGGCTATGGTTTTGGCTAGTAGGGTGATCAGTAAGGTTCCTCCTTCGTGAGGGTAATGGATGAGTTCAGAATAAGCAAAAGAGCCATGCTGCACCACAATTTCCCACGCAATATGATCTGCCGCAAGATTCCATGGCTCGTGAAAGTAGCCGTATAAATAGCGGACTACAGACCCCAAAATCCCCAGTGTTAGAATCCATAAGATTGAAAATGAAATGTGTCCCTTGGCCATTTCAACAAATATAGTATTTGGTTCCTTTGGGGAACGGAAAAGCATAAAAAGGTAAGTGTAGGGATTACCTGGTTTTTGTTACTTCTATCTTTCTATCAAAGGATTGAAATGTTTGTTTTCTTTGATTTACGATTATAAACGGGGGCTGATTTACCTCTAGGAATACCTCCTTCTAGTCGGTTTTCCTCTCGTATCTGGCAACTCAAGCAAAAAGGCCCTCCTTCGGAGTGCTTTCTTTTTTTGTTTCCATCTCCATTCTCAAGCAAGCTTGGAATGGGTGGAAACAAAAAAAGACGTGATTTCATCACGCCTTTTTTCTTGTAGCCTCGCCAGGAATCGAACCTGGATCATAGGTACCGGAAACCCACATACTATCCATTGTACTACGAGGCCTACTGGGATGCGAATGTAAATAGGATGAGGGTGTGAACAAAGTAAAAAAATGAATTGTTACACTTTTGATTTGTTAACCCGGGTTCATTGCAGGCATATAACCGTTCCCTAACCTTTGTATACACAAAAATAAAGGATATGAAAGGATTTAATTATTTGAATAGAGGGTTGTTAGGGTTTTTCGGCATTGCCATTCTTATGGGTGCATCGTGTACAGCTCCAGTGAATCTAAATTATGAATCCGCAAGAATGATGAAAAAAGGGGAGGTTGAGGTTCAAGGTAGCTATTCGCAATACTTTGAAGGTGCAGAAAAGATAAGTAGCAATGTAGGAGGGAGAATTGGATTTGGGATTAATGAAAATTACAATCTAAAAATGCGCGTGGAGATCATTGCACTTCCCCAATCGGTAAATGCAAGTGAGGTTGATCCTGATTTATCGTTCCTATACTTTGAATTGGATAACAAGATTAGTTTGACAAAAAATCTGGCGCTTTCCTTGCCCCTCTGTCATTACAGCCTGGGTGACGGTATGGGGTACAGTGTTTTTGATCCACGTTTATACATTACGATGCGTTCTAACGATGTTTTTGAATTTACGGTAATTCCCAAGTGTCACTTCTTTCTTGATGCGGGTTCTCCTCCCATGCCTGCAATTAGTGTGGGTATGGGTTTTAGTAGTGATTTAAATAAATGGGCTATACGTCCAGAAATTGGATACGATGTTTTTTTCTCTGCGGGTGTAGGTTTATCGTTTTATTTGGGGGGAACACAAAAAAAAGCCGATAAATAAATTACTTATCGGCCTTCATTTCTAATGTGTATGTCTATTTGTTAGCAATAGCTAATGCCACTCTAATTCCATCTACAGCAGCACTCATAATTCCACCGGCATATCCGGCACCTTCACCCGAAGGGTAAAAGTTTTTGATTTGCTGATTTTCTAAGGTGTCGTTATCACGTGGAATCTTAATGGGTGAAGAGGTTCTAGATTCTATCCCTACAATTTGTGCTTCGTTGGTGAGGTAACCATTCATTGATTTCCCCCACGTTTTGAATGCGCTTTGCAAAGGTCTAGAGATTTCATCGGGTAATAAATCACGCATGTTCACCGATTGTAATCCCGGAATGTAAGAGGTCTCGTTTAGTTCTTTTGAGTATTTCCCACGCACAAAATCTTGCAACCTTTGTGCCGGAGCTTTTTGTGTGCCACCACCCATTTCAAAGGCTTTTTGCTCAATGGCTCTTTGATACGCTACACCGGCCAATGGTCCGTGTTCTGCTTTGTAAGGTTCAAATTCTTTCGCTCCTACCGTCACTACAATACCTGAATTGGCAAAACGTGAATCACGCGTAGAGGTAGACATACCATTTACCACTACTTCCCCTTCAGATGTGGCGGCTGGTACAATAAATCCACCCGGACACATGCAAAAAGAATACACTCCTTGCTTGCCAATATTGGTCACCAAATTATAGGCAGCCGCTGGTAAGTTTTTATCTCTATCGCCTTCACAATGGTACTGGATAGAGTCAATGATTCGCTGTGGGTGTTCTACCCGAACCCCTACTGCAAAATCTTTTGCTTCAATGGTAATTCCTCGTTCGTGTACTTTCTCGAAAATATCACGTGCCGAATGACCCGTAGCTAAAATAACGGCCTCTCCCACAAAATCAATTCCATTCAATGTATTCACGCCCTTCATTATACCATCTTCCATAATGAAATCGGTTACTCGGGTATCAAAATGGACTTCGCCTCCTGATTTTAGAATTTGCTCCCGCATATTCTTGATAATCTTTGGTAATTTATTGGTTCCAATATGCGGGTGTGCATCAATCAGAATATCCGAGGTAGCTCCAAAGGCCACTAAGGTTTCCAATACTTCAAGAGTATACCCTTTCTTTTTAGATCGGGTATATAATTTCCCATCCGAGTAAGTGCCTGCTCCTCCTTCTCCAAAGCAATAATTGGAATCTTCATTCACAATGCCTTTGGTGTTGATGTTACTTAAATCTTTACGTCTAAGACTTACATCTTGGCCACGTTCCAATACCACCGGGCAAAGACCTTCCTCAATGAGTTTCAAAGCCGCAAATAACCCTGCAGGTCCACTACCCACTACAATTACTTTTTTCTTTCCGGTAACATCCGGATAAGTGCGCATGTAGTCCTTTTCTTCCGGTGGATTTTCGTTAATGTAAACTTCCAATCGTATGCGAACAAGAACTTTACGTTTACGGGCATCAATCGATTTCTTGAGCGTAGTAATGTGATTAACTTCATTTTCAGAAACATCCAATAACTTAGCGGCAATTTCTAATATTTTTTCAGAATTGCTCGCTGCTCCTGGCGTAACCGCAATGTTGATTTGCTTTATCATACGTGTATTTTTGATCCCTATTTATGGGATAAATTGATTTTTATGTTGATGTAGAAGTGGTCGGTTTTTGAGATCTCCAAATAAAATAGAGACCAATTATTACAACGGGAATACTTAACCACTGTCCCATGTTTAATGCCATATCGGCTTCAAAAGCTTCTTGGTTTTCTTTGAAAAATTCGACAATGAAGCGGAATCCAAATACTAAAACCATAAATGCTCCGAATAAGAATCCTTGGTTTTTACCTTTATCGTATTTCCAATACCCTTGATAGAGGATTAAAAATGTGATCATGTAGGCAATAGATTCGTACAATTGAGCCGGATGACGAGCCACATGATCGCCTAATAAAACAAAATCAACTCCCCAAGGTAAATCCGTAGGTTGACCTACAATTTCCGAATTGAAAAAATTGCCGAGGCGAACCAAAGATCCCCCAAGAGCCATCGCCAAAACGGTACGGTCTAAAATCCATAATAATGGTTTTTTGGATACTCTTTTGGACCATACAAATAAGGAAAATATGACTCCAATTACCGCTCCATGGCTGGCTAATCCGCCTTCCCAAATCTTTAATATTTCACTGGGGTGTTGCGAATAATAATCCCAGCCATAAAAGAATACATGACCAAAACGAGCCCCTAACACCGTGCCAATAAGAACGGTCATAAAAAGGGAATCCACCCATTCTGCATTTAACTTCTCACGGGCAAATATTTTTTCCTCAATTTTGAAACCAGCCATAAATGCAATGGCAAATAAAATACCATACCATCTCGGATGTAAGGGTAAATTTTCAAATAGTGAAGGGAATATTTCAGGATTCATATCCCATATAATAGTCGCAAAAGTCATCATTGATCTTCTAAAATTACGTGGTTTGGATTCGGTAAAAGGGCCGTGTCGTTCTGTATGCTTTTTACCAAGTAAGCGTGTATGTCCGGATGGTGGATCCGTGCAATTAAAGTATCTAACATCCTAGTTCTATCGGTCGATGATTTCCAAGTAGCCACTTCTTTAGCCGCCTGAAAACGGAGGTAATCTTGATACTCGTTTACCGTAAACAAACTATCTACAAAAGTAATTTGTTCAGTGACCTTCTGGGGATTAGATGGCTCGCCAGATCTAGCCCATACATAGTTTTGAATGTAGGTGAAAAACTCGGGATTGTTTTTGGCCGCAGTATCATTTACGTTTAAGGTATTCAGTATATCGTAATAACTAGCGGATAAAGGAGCCAATTCTCCGGTTACTGCTTTTCTACGAACTGCAAAAGCTTCTAGGTAAGCTGCCATAAAATACAAGTTAGTTAACGACTCTTGTTGCATGAAATAGCTGCTGCCTGTTGGATGATTAGTGATGTACATGACTAAGGTAGTGTCTAACCGGCCTCGCAATTGGGTCACTTCATTCACGAATTCTTTTTCAGAATAAGCGAAATAGGAATTCTCCTTGGCTTTGAATTGGGCATGTTCCAAATACCTAGAATACAAGTAACGGGACTCGTATTTTAATTTACCTGAAAATTCGGGTCTCACACTTGGTTTGGATACATCAAAATCTAATGATAGTCGTTTCCCGGTTTGAATAAAATACAAGGATTTGAAATGGTCATATTCCAAAAAGTAATAGCCTTCATTTAAATCCAAGGGGCGGACAAAAATACCGTTCGAATCCGTTTGTATATCTAAATAAAAGGAAGGCCCCTTCCCTTTAACCTGATCTAAGGGAGGAGTTAAACTGTAAAAATGCAGCGTAGAATCTTGTAGATTCAGTATCTCTGCATCAATCCCATTTTTAACCGGTTTTTCTTGCGGCTCACCACAGGAAATAACCGTAATCGCCAATAATGCGATTGTTGCGTTTCTAAAGAACGGTAAATTCAGCATAAAAGTTTCCTCCGTTGGCTACTCCTGTAACTTTATAATATAATGTGCCACTCGAAAAATATCCCTCAATATCATTGGCAACCGAATAGGCACCGGTGGTATGGGTGATATTTGAAAGTTGCGAGTTATTTGGAGTTCCTGATAATGTACACTGAAACGAATCTCCTCCCTGGGCATCTATCTTAATGATGGTTTTGTCTACTCGGGTAACGACCAAGTTTATTTGACTGGAATAATTGTTCGCTGGATCCGCTTCAAAGTTAACCACATAGTTTCCCGTATATCCACCTACAATATTTGTGGTTAAATCAGGGTTGGGGTTCACTGTTGGTGGTTGCTCGCAACTACTAAAGGTAGGAAGTATGAGTCCTAGTATTAGGAAAAATCCTACCCATTTGATAAGCTTTATCATAAATGTGTTATTTATCTTTTTTTGAGGTTTCAACAACTCGTAAAGTTAACTCTTCTAATTGAGTGTCATCAATTGGAGAAGGGGAATCAATCATGACGTCTCTACCCGAGTTGTTTTTTGGGAAGGCAATGAAATCTCTAATCGACTCTTGTCCCGAAATTACGGCTGCAATTCTATCTAGTCCAAATGCAATTCCTCCGTGTGGTGGTGCCCCGTACTCAAATGCGTTTAATAAGAACCCAAATTGTGCTTCTGCTTCTTCCTTGGTAAATCCTAAAGCATCAAACATCTGACTTTGAATTTCTTTATCGTGAATACGAATAGAACCTCCGCCTAGCTCCACACCATTAATCACCATGTCGTAGGCATTCGCAAATACGTTTTTAGGATCGGTCGCTAATTTATCTAAATCACCAGGTATTGGAGAGGTAAAGGGATGATGCATCGCATGGAAACGACCACTTTCTTCGTCCCATTCTAATAATGGGAAATCAACCACCCATAAGGGAGAGAATCCACCATCACGTAAACCTAAACGGTTCCCCATTTCTAATCGGAGTACGTTCATGGCATTTTGCGTTTTGTCTAACGCGCCACTCATAACTAACATTAAGTCGCCTGGTTGTGCGTTATCTAGTGCTCCCCATGCTTTTAAATCTTCCTGGTTATAGAATTTATCGACTGATGATTTGATAGAACCATCTTCGTTAAATTTTACCCAAACTAGTCCTAACGCTCCTACTTGTGGACGTTTTACAAAATCAACTAATTTATCTAAATCTTTACGAGAGTACTTAGCGCACCCTTTTGCCACAATACCAATAACAGATTCCGCTTCTTCAAAAATTTTGAAATCGTGTCCTTTGGTTAATTCGGTTAAGTACTGAAACTGCATTCCAAAACGGGTATCCGGTTTATCCGAACCATAGTTTTTAATGGCATCCACGTATTGCATACGAGGAAAATCAGGTAAATCAACGTTTTTCAATTTCTTGAAAAGATGTTTTGCTAAACCTTCGAAAGTCTCTAAAATATCATCCCGCTCTACAAACGCCATTTCGCAATCAATCTGCGTAAACTCCGGTTGACGATCGGCACGTAAATCTTCATCTCTAAAACAACGTACAATTTGAAAGTAGCGATCGTACCCACTGATCATTAATAATTGCTTGAACGTTTGAGGCGACTGTGGTAAAGCATAAAATTGCCCCGGATTCATTCTAGAAGGAACTACAAAATCACGTGCTCCTTCTGGAGTAGACTTGATTAAGTACGGTGTTTCCATATCTAAAAACTCCCGGCTATCTAAGAAATTACGCGTTTCTAAAGTCAACTTATGACGTAAGCGCATGTTTTCTTGCAATGGATTTCTTCGTAAATCCAAGTAGCGGTATTTCATTCTAATTTCTTCGCCACCATCCGTATCATCTTCAATGGTAAATGGCGGAACTTTAGATTCGTTCAAAATGGTAAGCTTCTCGATTTTGATCTCGATCTCACCCGTAGCCATTTTTTTGTTCTTGCTCGAACGTTCAATTACTTCCCCTTCTATCGAAATGACATACTCACGACCAAGCTTATTCGCTTCGGTACTTAAAGCCTCATTGTCTTCCATATTGAAAGCCAATTGCGTAATCCCATAACGGTCACGTAAATCAACAAAGGTCATTCCTCCTAATTTACGAGTACGTTGTACCCAACCGGATAAAGTTACAGTTTGACCTACAGTCTTAATATTCAATTCTCCACAAGTGTGCGTACGATACATTTTCAAGTAATTTTAAGCCCGCAAAATTAATGGATTTCCGCTGGGAACGACTATGTTTTAACGGATTTTGTGTTTGTTGGGAATTAAGATTGTGTTTCGCGGTTTAGAATTTCATAGTCTAAGCAATGACGGGGGACTATTTGCGTGTAATAACCATCAATAGATTGATGGTTATTACTGAAAAAAAGCATCGTTGTATTGATGTTTTTTACGCAAAATTATATCAGTGCATTGATATAATTTATTATTTTTGTTAAATGATTGATACGGGACAAATAGAAGAGAAATTCTATCAAAAATATAAATTCATTGACACGAAGATAGTTCGTGATTTCATGCATTCTATTGATTGGTCTAACCGTTTAATTGGAATAAAAGGAAGTCGAGGCGTGGGTAAGACCACTCTCGTTTTGCAGTACATCAAACAAAATTTCAAGGCAAATCATAAAGTGTTATATGTAAGTTTAGATAATCTGTATTTCACACAAAATACGCTGTACAATTTAGTGGATTCGTTCTATAAAAATGGAGGTGGGTTTTTGGCAATAGACGAAGTTCATAAATACCCAAATTGGGCATTGGAGATCAAGAATATTTATGATGATATGCCTGATCTAAGAATGGTGTTTACAGGGTCATCGCTATTGCATTTGCATCAGGCTAAAGCCGATTTGAGCAGACGGGCGGTGATGTATCAAATGCCGGGACTTTCTTTTAGGGAGTTTTTAATATTTCAAAAAAAGAAGAGTTATCCTATTTATTCGTTGAATGAAATAATGGACAATCATATTGAAATTGCTATGGAAATCACCTCTGATTTAAAACCTTTAGAGCTGTTTAGTCAATATTTGAACCATGGGTATTACCCATTCTATTTTGAGAATAAAAACTCATTTCATCAAAAATTATCCGAAACAATTTTAACCATTTTAGAGGTAGATATCACGCAATTTGCGACCATTCAGACTTCTCATATTATTTATTTAAAGAAGTTATTGGCAATTATCAGCAACTCAGTTCCGTTTAAACCAAATATGAAGTCGCTAAGTAGTCGTACTGGAATTAGTTTGAATACAATGAAAACGTACCTAAAACTTTTGCATGATGCGGATTTATTGCATTTGCTTTATGTAAGTGGTAAAGGGATTAATAGTTTAAATAAACCCGAAAAAATATACCTAGGAAATACCAACCTCATTTACAATCAAGGAAATTCAAATCCAAATATTGGAAATATCAGAGAAACATTTTTCTTTAATCAATTACAGGTAAGTCATAGTGTGGAAGCCTCTTCACAATCTGACTTTTTGATAAATGAAACGTTCACTTTTGAAGTAGGTGGTAAAAACAAAACGACCAAACAAATCAAAGGTTTGGAAAATGCGTATGTCGCAAAAGATGAAATTGAAATTGGGGCGGGTAAATCCATTCCTCTTTGGCTATTTGGCTTTTTGTATTGAGAAAATAATTGGGTATCGAATAACTGAAAAACCATATTTAGTTATCATCTGTTCTTTCAATTCTTCTGAGGTTCAATGAGTAGTATTTTTTTCTTTTTGTATCAACGTAGGTAAGTTATTGTTTCTGTGACACCAGTATTAAAACCGTTAATATGGACTCTAATTCCATATTAACGGTTTTAATTATTAAATTTGAACTCTCATGATACAGCGGTTTATTGAAAACAAGGTAGAGAAATCACTAAGGTACTTTCCAGTAGTTGCCATAATAGGGCCTCGGCAGGTAGGTAAAACAACTCTGGCTAAGTCAATTGCAAAAATGGTGAATAAGGAAACTATTTACATTGATTTAGAAAACCCTAGAGATTTTTCAAAATTACAGGATCCAGTACTCTATTTTGAAGCTAATCAAGATAAATGTATTATCCTAGATGAAATTCAACGGAATTCTGAATTATTTCCTGTATTGAGATCCATGATTGATATGAATAGAATGGCTGGCCGGTTTATCCTTTTGGGTTCAGCTAGCCCAGCTTTAATTCGTGATTCATCAGAAAGTTTAGCGGGTAGAATTGCGTATATTGAGCTTACTCCTTTTAATCTAACTGAATTAACTGCTAAAAACAATAGTACAATCAATAAGCTATGGCTCCAAGGAGGTTTTCCAGACGCCTTTTTACTGAGTGATAGTGAGATGCTTACAGACTGGCATTACAATTACCTTAAAACCTACATAGAACGAGATCTGCCTAATTTAGGATTGAAAGTTTCTGGATCTGTTCTTATGAAGTTGCTGCAAATGCTATCTCATGTCC
Organism: uncultured Flavobacteriales bacterium; assembly: GCA_913062955.1. Lineage (GTDB taxonomy): Bacteria > Bacteroidota > Bacteroidia > Flavobacteriales_G > Salibacteraceae > CAJXZP01. The sequence goes on from CAJXZP010000036.1 coordinate 36,632, forward strand.
ATGGAGATATGATGAATTACTCAGGGTTCTCAAAATCATTAGGGCTAGATATAAAAACAATAAAAAAATACATCGATTTTTTTGAAGAGGCATTTTTGATTGAACAGCTTAAACCATTCCATTCCAATATTAAAAAGAGATTGGTGAAAGCACCAAAAGTGTATATCAGAGATACAGGAATTTTACATTATTTGCAAAACATATCTGATGCAGAAGATTTGTTTGGAAACCCATTGCTAGGAAATTCTTGGGAAGGGTTTGTCATTGAACAAATTCGCCAATTATTACCTCGGAAATATGAAACATATTATTATAGAACCCAAGATGGGACGGAGTGTGATTTGGTTATTACTAAATCACAAAAACCAATAATTAGTATTGAAATAAAATATACCTCAGCGCCAAAAATTACCAGAGGAATGACTATTTCTTTTAACGATCTGGGAGCTGATAAAAATTATATTATTACCCCCAATGGTGATGACTTCTTATTACGGGAGGATGTGAGAGTATGTAGTCTTTTTGATTTTTTAACGAAGTACTTACCTAAATAAACAATACTTCACACCTTTTGTCTCGATAATTGATACTGCTCTAATTGCGAGTAGTTATGTTTTAACAGGTTTTGTGTTTCCCGTATTTGTGTATGATACTCTGTAAAAAAGTGGTGATATAATTGAAGAATTATTTCTTTTAAAATGTGCACCTTCTTCTTCGTCTTCTTGATTATAATAAGAAAGATTTTTTTACGTTTTTTTAAGAATATAGATTTGGAAAGAAAGTGCGCTAATACTAATTTGTACCGTCTTTAACCAGGCAATATTTAATTAAGAATACTTATACAATACCTGTTATTTACTTTATGAAAAGAATGGTCACCCTTTGCGCAGTTCATCGCGCTATCAAAACCAAAATAAAAGGATCTACATCCGAAATTGCGGATCAAGTTGGAATCTCACGAAGTAGTTTTTATAAATACGTAGAAGAAATCTCCGATTATGGTGGGGAGGTTTCTTATTCTAGAACATCCAGATCTTTTTATTACAAAGAACCTTTTAAAATAAAACTTGAAATAATGTCTGATGGAATGTCTAAAATATTTGGAGGGAATAATGTTTCGTCCTCAAAAAATGGACGGAAGGATTTTATATTTGACTCATCGTTGGAGAATAACCTTCTTCAATAGAATTAACACAAATACTTGACAAGCTCAAAAATTGTCATAAACATATTTAAAGAAAAAAAGGAAGTCCGGCAAGACTCCCTTTTAAGACGCATCAAGTCAAGTGTTGTTTTTAGTGTGTGATTTGGTTAGGCCGAAGAGATTTTTATTCTTAACAAGGCATAAAATAAAAGCATAGCAGTGACTATGGGTTTATTTTATAACGTAGTTAAGGGTAATAAAGATCTAGGCTTGGATCAAATAAACACATTTAAAAGAACGCTAAAGCTTGCCGGCTATGATAACGTGTGCATATCAGCTGCTGTAAGGTGCCGAAAATGCGGTAGCACAGATATTTTATTTTTTAGAGTAGGTGATTTAATTCATTATTATGATTATGAAAAAGTTAGAAAATTTAGCGAAAAATGAGCTAACAAACCTGGATCAAATTCAAGGGGGGAGACGGGTAAAAACAGGGCCTTCTGCAAAAGAACGTGTCACGAAGGATGTGCTCACGTATGATAGAGATGGTGAATTGAAAACAGAGAAATATTGGTATGGTACTGAATATTAGTATTATTTAATAAAACACAAAAAAAATGAAAAGCATAGAAAGATTAAAGCATGAGAAATTGACCCGTATAGACCAAATTCAAGGAGGAAAAAGAACCAAATCGTTTGACGTATTTGGTGAAAAAATCGATGTTAAAAAAATGGATAAGGAAGGGAAGTTGAAATGGATAAAATATATTCATTAGATATTAGTTATAAAATAGTGAGGCAAAAAACTCTCACTATTTCATGTACATAAATGAATAAAAAATTGATGAAACAATTAATTATTTTTACTTTTTTTGTGGTTAATCAGCTGTTTGCATTTTCTAATTGTGATTATTATTTGCAAATTAATAAAGCTGAAAAATTTGTTGTAGAGCAAAAGTTAGATTCTGCTAAGATCATATATGATCTTGTTTTTGTGTCATATTCCGACCCTTTTTTTAAGGACGTTTATGTCTCAGTAATAATAGATGTGACTTTGAATAAATATAACGGTTTAACTCGAGAAAAAGTTGTTTTTCTTTTTAAGAAAGGGTATACATTTAACCGGTTTAAAAGAAATTCGGTGTTAAAGACTATCCCTGAAAATGAAAAAGATGTACTTAAACTAGCTTATAAAGAATATGGAGATGCATTGGTAGATGTTGAGTTAAGAACAAAAGTTAATCGACTATACCAAGAGGATCAGAAAATTAGAGGTGGAGTTTATCGCTTCTTATTTTCTGGGTCTCTAGTAAAAAAAGATTCTTTAATCCATGAGGAATATGTGCAGTTAACCAAAAATAATGGAGGGTATATTGGAGAAAAAGTGATTGGAATTACAGGTTACTCTTTGGCTTCATCTGCATCCTATATTTTGGCTTTACATTATGATACGGATTCAACAGACCAAATTGGTTATTATATTGATATTGCTTTAAACGAGTTCCAAATTCACCCATTGTATTATGCTGGAATAAAAGATAGAAGATTGTATCAGAAACAAAGGAAAGAAAATTTCGGAACATCAATAATTTGGGGACGAGAAATGTTAATTGATGAGAAAACAAATGAGATCAATTTAAGTAGAACTAGAATTTGTTTAGATTCTCTAGAAGATCATCAGCTTAAAATTAGAAATAGAAATGGTATTCATCTGATATATATGAATTAAAATCGATAAGCCTTGCTTTAGTGCTTAAAAGAGATTTTCTATAGGAGAACTTAAGTCCCTTTTGCCATGGAAGGAATATGTTCGTTATGCTCGTGTTTAATGCGGAGTGTGGTTGATGTATCTTGTTGTAAATCATTGTAAAAGGAAATAAAACGAAGGGATTGATCATAATATTATGGGAAAAATCCTTCCGACCACTTTTTTCGGACGGAAGGATTTTATATTTGGTTTGTCAACGGAGAATAACCTTATTAAGTTGAATTAACAAAAATGCTTGATAATATCAAAAATTGTCAAAAAACATATTTACGAAAAATGGGAGTGCGGCAACAGTTCCTTTTAAGACGCATTAAGTCAGGCTTGCCGGCTATGATAGCGTGTGCATATCAGCTACTGTAAGGTGCCGAAAATGCGGCAGCACAGATATTTTATTGTTTAGAGTAGGTGATTTAATTCATTATTATGAAAAAGTTAGAAAATTTAGCAAAAAAATAAGCTAACAAACCTGGATCAAATTCAAGGTGGAAGAAGAGAAAAGTCTTATAACCTTCAAGGTGACAAGACTGATTTAAAGAAATGGAATCGTGAGGGTCAATTAGTATGGGTTAAGTTGGATTTGCAACAAAAAAACGGACAATAAGTTAAGCAGCTATTAATAATTTATTTTGGCCAAATTCTTCAGGCGTTT